>NZ_KB731328.1:26088-27054 GCF_000353285.1 Leptolyngbya boryana PCC 6306 | reverse complement strand
TGCTGGAATGCCGTATGAAGTACAACAGCGAATCTTTGAAGCCTTTTTCACCACAAAACCGGAAGGCAAAGGGACAGGATTGGGGCTTCCCATTTGCTATCAGATCGTCCGTGAGGAAGCATGGAGGACAATTGAGCGCGGTATCAGCGATCGGTGAAGGCACGGAATTTGTGATTCAAATTCCTATACATTCCTGATGCTTGCTATCGTTCAATGGTATCCATCAATTTAACTAGCTGTCGAGTTTTACATTATTTGGTAGTTCTAAATAGGTAAGGATGCGTTGTAGTGATGAATGAAGTACCAAATTGCACCAATGTGATTGTCCACCTTCTTGGAGAACGATAAGGTTTTTCGCACCAGTCGAGAGATTCTTTGACGCAGGGTGCAGTTGAATCGCTCAATCCGGTTGGTCAAACCACTCTGCTTGCCAACTGCCCGATGCCGTTGACTGGGGAAAACTGCCGCATAAGCTGCCCAGAAGTCGGTATAGCAGATGGCACATTGTCGGTAGACTGGGGGCAAGGATTGCCACAAGGCTGTGGCTCCCGCTTCTGAACGGTTTCCGATATGCACGCCCACAATTTCCCGTGTCTTTGCATCTATCGCTAACCAAACCCACTGCTTGTTGCCTTTGTGGTCAACGAACGACCACAACTCGTCGCACTGGATGGCTAATCGCCCTTTTTTTTAGCGCTCACGCTCACTCGTCGCGGCACAGCAGCGTATTTAGCGTTCACGTAACGTTGCAGCCATAGCTCAGAAACCCCGGTATTCCCACGCGATGCGCAAGGAGTGCATGAAGAAAAGCTAAGAGCGAGATTTAGAAGCGGTTTCAAGGATGAATGTATGCGATAGAAAAAGACATCAACTGCACTGCTTGGAGGCAGGCAACGATGTCTGAAAAGAATGTTAATCTTACTGTAGCAGGTTTAGAAGTGACTACCACTGAGCAAGCCAATCCTG
>NZ_KB731328.1:0-25988 GCF_000353285.1 Leptolyngbya boryana PCC 6306 | reverse complement strand
TTGAGCAAACGCTATCTGAAGAGGATAGAGAGCAAGACTGCGACCGTTGGTGTAGCTGGCAGCCAGAAGGACAAAGCTTCTGGCAAATCTTAAGCCAATGGGTGTGGAACTGGCGCATTCAAGCAGGATGGCAGTCCCAATCCCAACGTCAAATCCGACAAACGCTTTGGTCGCCTGCTCTAGACCCGCTAGAAACTCAAGAGTGCTCAGCCCAGACCATTGCTCCCCAATCTTTGCTATCCACACCGACCGTTAACCCACAACTTGCACCTTCTCCCAAGTATGGAGCAATGGTTGCCGTTCCAGGCTGGGGACAGAGCCGTCATAAGTACTCTGGTAAAGATTTTAAGATCATTGATGATGAAGTAATTGAGTGCCCTGCTGGACATCAGATGGATCGTCAAGAGGTGCGCTACAACCGAGTAGGCGATATGCAATTGGTCTTTGGAATTAAAGCCACCATTTGCCGAATCTGTCCAGTCATTCAGCATTGTCATGCAGATCGCTCAGCCAACACACGCGGTCGTCGGATCTTGGTGACTCGTGCAAAACTGCCAACGCCACCACCCCTTGCAGAAGCGCCAGAAATTATTGTGAAACAAAGCCTTTCCGCACTGAATGTTGGCACACAAGCCATCATCTGGACAGACATTCCAGCCACTCAGTTTCGACGAACGCTAAAATGCAATCTAGAACGCAATCAGATTCAGATTGAAGCGGTTTCTGCTCATCGCCAAGCTATCGATTCATCTCAATCATTGCTCACTCGCCAGCAACGCGCCCATCGCCGCTTGAGTTGGGAGCAACACTTGAAACGGAATCAATTGCAGGGGAAAGCGGTGAATTGGAAAGTCCAATTTTTTGGCATCTCTTCGAGTCTTGCTGAGTTTCTCAAATGCCCACATATTCCCGGTTTTCAGCGCTCATGATGCACTCCTTGCGCATCGCGCGGGAACATCGCCAGCGGAGAAGCTTGAATAATGCTTTGCAGCGTTTGATTCGTCTTTCGTAGAGTCTCTTCGGCTTGCCTGCGATCGCTAATGTCGTGAACAACTTGAGAAAATCCTTGCAGTTGCCCCCTTTCATCTCGCAACGCCGTTGTCACCGCTTCTGCCCAAAATAGAGAGCCGTCTTTGCGAACGTGCCAGCCCTCATCCACCCATTGCCCGTGGGCGATCGCGTCCTGCAAAATAGACTCTGACTTTCCCCGCTCAATCTCTTCCGGAGGAAAACATAAGGCAAATGAGCGCCCCACAATGTCAGCAGAACAATATCCTTTTAACCGTTCGGCACCCGTGTTCCAGGTATTCACAACGCCATGTGGATCAAGAGTATAAAAGGCGTAGTCTTTAACCTGCTCAACCATTAAGCGATACCGTTTTTCACTTTCCTGATACGACCGGGAACTAGCTTCTGCCTGTCGTTTTTCAGATAGTAAGCGCCAACTGAGAAAGCCAACAAATACCCCAATCGAAAAAAATACACCCAAGCGCAGCAGATCGCCAAGATGAGGATTCAAAACCGATTCGCAAGACCACTGAGGTAGAAACCTAAACCCCAAGAACCCACCCAAGATTGTAGCCAGTATCCCTGGACCCAAACCGCCATAGTAAGAACTCACCATCACGGCTGGAATCAGCATGAGAAAGGGCGATCTCGCCCCCCACAACGGCAACAGTAGTAGGGATAATAAGACGCTGATAACTGCAACGCCATATCGTGTGTACGACGAAGAAATCCGCAGTAAGCGTTTCAACTGGATATCCATAATTCTCTATCTTAGGGATGCAGAAGGTTAACGCGAATCTCCAGGATGATGGATATTAAATAAGATTAATCACCGCTTCCTGTTGTCCCAGGATGGTTTCCAACTGCTGGAGAAGCTGTTCGCGTTCTGCTTCGAACTAAGAGTGTTGCAATCGCCTGGATTAATACCTCCGGTTCGATCGGTTTAGCGATATGCCGTTGAAAGCCTGCTGCCATTGCCTGCTGGTAGTCAATTTCTCCGGCATAGGCAGTCAGGGCGATCGCGGGAATCGTTCCCCCTTGCTCAGATGGTAAGGCTCTGATTTGCCGCATCAGCATATAGCCATCTATATCGGGCATCCCAATATCACTCAAGAGGACATCTGGTTTGAACTGCGTGAGTGTCGTGAGCGCCTCGCCTGCGGTTGCTGTAGCAATCACATTTGCCCCATGTAACTCCAGCAGGAAGGCGAGAAACTCGCGAGTATTGTCATCGTCCTCCACGACTAGAATGCGAATACCTTGTAAATTTAGAGAGAATTCAGAGGGTTTCGGAGCTGGCTTCGTGATCCATTGATGGGGCATCAGTGGTAATTTGACGGTAAAGGTGGCTCCCTGCCCTTCGCCAGGGCTGTCTGCTTGCACTGTGCCGCCATGCAGTTCTACCAAGTAGCGGACGATCGCCAGTCCTAAACCCAGCCCACCAAACCGTCGATTTGTCGCGGAACTCTCTTGGCGGAATTGCTCAAATACATAGGGCAGAAAATCAGGAGGGATGCCCTTGCCAGTATCAGTGATGGTGATTTGGGCTTGAGAGCCAGTGCGTTCGAGCCGGATATCTACTTGCCCTCCCTCAGATGTAAATTTGACGGCGTTGGTTAAAAGATTCCAAATGACTTGCTGTAATCGCCCTGCATCTCCGGCAACCTGTCCAACATCCGGTTCAAGGTGAGTGTTTATTTGAATCGATTTAGCTTCTGCTGCGAGTCGCACAGTTTCCATTGCCGCTTGAATGGTGGCAACTAGATCAATAGGCTTGGCATCCAAACTCAATTTGCCGCGCAAAATGCGGGACACATCCAGTAAGTCGTTAATCAGTTGCGCTTGCATCTGGGCATTGCGCTCAATTACTTCTAGAGCGCGATCGGTTTTTTCTTCATCCAATTGGCGACTTCGCAGTAGCTTTGACCAGCCGAGAATCGGGTTGAGGGGCGATCGCAACTCATGGGACACCACTGCCAAAAACTCATCTTTGATGCGATTGGCGGCTTCGGCTGCCTCCCGTGCGGCTTGCTCTCTCGCCAAAAGTTGTTCGCGTTCGAGTTCGGCTTGCTTGCGCTCATGAATATCAGTTGTCGTACCAATCCAGCGCACGATGTTGCCCTCATCGTCTTTAATGGGAACAGCACGCTCCATAAACCATCGATATTCCCCATCTTTACGACGATAGCGGAACTCTGATTCCAGTAATGCCCCCTTTTGTTTTGCGGCTTCCCATTCTTCCATTAGTCGAGGAAAATCGTCAGGATGGTTAACCTGAGCTAGTCCTCCGGCATTCAATTCTTCAAGGGTCAGTCCGGTATAGTCTACCCATCGTGGATTCACAAAATCGGCTTGACCGTCAGCGTCACACGACCAAATAAAATCAGGTACCGCTTCGCTGAGAGTCCGATACAGCGCTTCACTGTCCCGCAAGGATTGTTCGATGCGCTTGCGCTCTGTAATGTCTTGCATTAGAGCAATGGCGGCTGTAATCTGCCCCTTGCCATTGAGAATCGGAGCGGAACTGACTTCAAGGCTCAGCCATTTTCCATCTAGATAACGTATCCGCAGTTCTTCCTGATTAACAGTTTCCCCCCTTCGCAGTGAGCGGATGAGCGGATAATCATCTGGGGCATAAACTCGCCCATCGGGATGATAACCATGAAAGGGGACCCTGTCGTCGTAGTTTTCCATCTCCAGATTCAACTCAAAGGAGTACTGAAGAATCTGATTGGTGCGTTCATTCGCTAGGATCATACGTTCTGAAGCTGCATCGGCAATGATCACCCCTTCTGGCATTTGGCGTAGAACCGCCTCAAATCGTGCTCGTTCCGCCTCCAGTTCTGTGATCAGATATTCCCGTTGAGCTTCCGCTTGTTTGCGATCGCTAATGTCTACATAGGCTCCGATCACTCCACGAACGTTACCCGACTCGTCCCGTAGCGGTACGGCGCGTCCATATATATAATGCACAACGCCGTCTTCAAACACGAGTTCGGCTTCCTGTAGTACCTCCTGTCCTGTCCGTCCTGCCTTTTGCAGGGACAGCTCTTCTGCTGGAATGTCTTGCCCATTGCTCTGCACCTTAAATTTGAAGGGATAGGTGCCACCCGCAGGAGTGGCAGTCATTGGATCACCTGGCTCTGCTCGCATCAAATTGTAAGCAGCCCGGTTTACTGTTACGTGATGACAGTCAGGATCATGGGCTAGCCAAATTGCAACGGGAACGACTTCCATCAGCGTTTCCAATTCTTCGGCACGAGTCCGGGCGATCGCTTCACTTGCGCGTAACGCTAGTTCTGCTTGTTTGCGCTCGCTCAGGTCTACATAAAAGCAAATGATGTCTTGCTGTTGATCGTAAGGCTCTTGAAGTAACGCTGACCCGATGAGAATGGGCACCCTCGTGCCATCTTTGCGAATGTATTCTTTCTCAAACGGGGTTGAAACTCCCTTTGCTCTGAGTTCTGCGATTGCCTGCTCATCGAGTGGCAGAAATTCTGGTGGGGTCATCTCAGTCCACTTTACCTGCCCCATCTCAAATTCTACGCGGGTGTAGCCAGTCATCTGAAGAAAATAATCATTGACGTAATGAATGCCGCCTGTAAAGTCACCGAAGGCAACCCCAAACATATTGGATTCTACGAGGCGACGAAAACGCCGCTCACTTTCTTGCAACGTGGCTTCGGCTTGTTTGCGATCAGTAATGTCTGTGGAAACCCCAATCAATCCGATGATATTGCCCTGTTCATCCCGATAGGGCGCTTTAGCCGAAAGAAAGATCCGGCTTCCTTCTGGCACAACGACACGTTCCTCAAACGTAATGACCTGTCCGCTGTCCATGACGCGACAATCGTTCTCCGCAATCTGCTCAGCCTCTTCTGGTCTAAGGTAATCTACTTCTGTTTTGCCGATCAGCTCTGCTTCCGATTTGCCTAGTAAGCGAGCTGTGGCTGGGTTTACCATCTGTAACCGTCTTTGACGATCTTTGATGTAAATCAGGGTGGGGGTCACTTCGTTGACTGTATTCAGGATGGCAAGGCTTTCCTGTAAGGCTTCTTCAGCCCGTTTGCGATCGCTGATGTCAATCGCTGACCCCAGGATTTGGGTTGGATTACCCTGCTGATCGCGGGCAAAAATTTTGTCACGACTGGATAGCCACAGCCACTGTCCACTGGCGTGCTTCATCCGATATTCGATGGTAAAAATGTCATCTTCCTGGGCTGCTCGTATTCGGTCATGATGCTGCTCAATCTGTTCCAGGTCATCTGGATGAAACAACTCAGCGAGAAGCTGAGAATCGAATGCCTGTAGATCTGCGGACGAAATACCCAGAATGTGAAAAATTTGCGGACTGACGTATACATTGCGTCGTTCATTCAGGTCAAAAATGTAGAGCAGATTCGGTGCGGTTTCGTTGATAGCCTGCAAAAACTTTTCAGATTCACGCAATTGCGCTTCTGCTCGTTTGCGATCGGTCACTTCAGTTGCAAAAATCGTCAGTCCATCCACAGATGGGTAAACTCGGTACTCAAACCAGCGGTTCCAGGGGAGATAAAGGTATTCAAACTGGAGGGGAATTTGTTCTCTCAGCGATCGCTGAAATTGAACATATACCTCTGTATCAACCGCTTCTGGAAATAGCTCCCAATTGTTATGACCCAGCAGTTCTTCTCGTGACTTCCCAGCCATTTCGCATAAGCGATCGCTGACATAAGTGAAGTGCCAGTTGCGATCGAGCACATAGAACCCGTCCTGGATGCTGGATAGAATTGTCTCAACTTGTTGCCGTGCAGTTTCTGCTTGCTGCCGGAGTAATTGCTCTCGCTGTCCTGCGACAAGTCGCAGTTGGCTCAGCTTCAAATTCGCTTCGACTCGCGATAACAATTCGCGGGTAGAAAACGGTTTGGTCAAATAATCATCAGCTCCGGCTTCTAATCCTTCAATGCGAGACTCTTCTCCAGCCCGTGCCGACAACAAAATCATTGGGATTTCTTGGGTAAGAGGATTCGCCCTCAGTTCCCGCAGTAGCCCCAAGCCATCCAACCCCGGCATCATTACATCGCTCAGTACCAGATCGGGAGGACGCTGGGTCATTGCTTCTAAGGCTGCGAAACCATCACTGACAGCTTCAACCTTGTAATACTGGCTCAATAGCTGCTTCACATAATCCCGCATATCGGCGTTGTCATCCACCAGCAAGACTCGTGCAGGGGGTGTAGATGAGTGTTTAGACTGGGTAGGAACAGCGAGCAAAAGTTCTGCATTGCTCGACCCAGAACCCTCAATCTCTATATCTGAAATCCAGCGCGATGCTTCTACCACATAGGGATTGGCTCCTAATGCGGTCGATACCAGAGTACGAGTGGCTTCAATTCGTTCCTGAGGGAGATGAGCCGTACCGAAAGGAATTGCGATCGTAAAAGTGGTGCCGTGATCGACTTGGCTGGTGACATGGATCGTTCCACCATGCAGTTTAACGAGTTTTTGCACGAGTGCCAGCCCAATGCCAGAGCCTTCGTAGGTGCGAGAACGAGTACCACTGACGCGATGAAAACGTTCAAATAATCGCGGTAATTCTGCTTCCGGAATCCCAACTCCGGTATCTGTAATGCTCAACTGAACCGAACTACCAACGGGTTGTAATTGAACGGTGATACTGCCCGTGAACGTAAACTTAAACGCATTCGAGAGCAGATTCAGCACAATCTTCTCCCACATATCGCGATCGACGTACACAGGTTCCGGTAAAGCGGGACAATCAATCACAAGCGCCATGCCAGCTTGCTCAACCAGAGATCGAAACGTACTGGCAAGTTCGGCGGTGTAGATCGCCAGATCGGTGGGTTCATACGATGCCTGAATTCGTCCCGCCTCAATGCGGGAAAAGTCTAATAGGGTATTGACTAACTTCTGCAAGCGCAAACCGTTTCGCTGAATCAGTTGTAACTGTTCACGCTGATCAGGTTGCAACTGTCCGTTGAGTGTATTGGAAAGGTCTTCCAGCGGACTCAACATCAGGGTTAGTGGGGTGCGAAATTCGTGGGAAACGTTGCTGAAAAAGGTGGTTTTGGCTCGATCAAGTTCTGCCAGTGCCTCAGTGCGTTTGCGTTCTTCTTCGTAGGCTTGAGCATTGGCGATGCTAGCGGCAATTTGAGCCGAAACCAGATCAATAAATCCCCGATAGGAGTCGTCGAAACGTCTGAAGGGGTTCAAACCAACCACTAAAATGCCAGCTTTCCCCATCCGTCCTGAAGCAGCGATTGGAACTACCACAGCTTGATGGGGCGATCGATCCCATGCTCCCTTCGGCAAGTTGTCACACGCTGCCAAATCCTCAATTAACCTGACTTGCTGGGACTTGACCACCTCTGCAACCGACCATATCGAGTCATCCTCAAACGCAATCACTTCGGGGGCTAGTGCCTGTCCTGGCTCAATGCCGCTAGTTCCCGCTAAAACGGCACACTGGCGGTCTGGATCCACCAAATAAATGAAGGCAAAGGGGAAATCATAAGGGTTGGTTTCCAGGCAGCTTGCACTAAGAGTACAGGCTTCATCAAAGGTACGGGCATCTACAGTTTTGGCTGCTAGTTCCCGCAATAGTGCCAACTGCCGCTCTCCGACAATGCGATCGGTGTCATCGGTACAGGCGCAAAGAATGCCGCCAATAGTACCTTCATCATTAGGAATGGGGCTGTAGGAGAACGTTACGTAGGTTTCCTCCGGGTAACCTTTGCGCTCCATAATGAACAGCAGTGCTTCGTCAAACGTCCCCTCATTGGCATGAAGGGCAGATTCGATTCGAGGCTCAAGCTGATCCCAAATCTCGTGCCAGAGTTGTGCAGCGGGTTGTGCTAGGGCTGGATGCTTGGTGTGAAGAAAAACAGCATAGGCATCGTTGTAGAGGTTCAGCAGATGGTCGCCCCACCAGACAAACATAGGATGGCGAGACGTTAGCACAATTCGGACAGTCGTTTTTAAGCTCTGCGGCCATTGCTCTGGTGAACCCAGCGGCGTTTGTGACCAGTCGTGCGATCGCATTAGCCTCGCCATCTCGCTGTCACCAACAAAAATCATTTCAGAGTGATTTATATTCATCATGGGTCACAGTGACAATTCACTGAATTAACGTGCTAACTATCGCTTGATCCACGGTTACACCTCTTTTCAACCGTAACCATTCTGAAAAGCCGAAATTGGGCGCACTACTATAAAGTACCCCTATAGGATTTTCTAGCATTGGATAGAGATGCAAATCTATCTATAGAGCGAACTTCCAGCACTAACTTCGAGGTAAAAGCCCAAGGTGTGACCCATTTCGTTTAATTTTTTCTCTTCACCATTTCATTTAGCCGTGCTATGGTCCGCGCTTCAAAGTCTGCCCCAGGTGAGTTGAACGCGCATTTCATCCACCCTATTCCCCCTCTTGGGGGTAGAAGAACCAGTAATGTCTAGAATCAATAGAGTTATAAATTTAACCACACACGTATAAAGCCGAGACAATCTCAATCCAATTCTGGGTTAGTCGAAACTGTTGCAAACCCAAAAATTTGATGAACAGTTTTGAGCGACGATTACAGGATCTTGTCCAATTTTGATACTGGTGGCGAAACATTGCTTTACTTTCGATCTAAGCCATCAGCTTCGCAAACTGCGAAGTTCGTGTCGTCATCTGAGGGACTCCCGATATCCAGTAAAAGATGCGCTTAAAGTTGATGGCAGTTGCAGTCATCAAGTGCAGATGTCGCGTTCGGCGCAATTTGACTTTGATCCGCCCACGAGATGTGCAACGAGGTTAAGGGGAAGTGTGTGAAACTGTTGCTAGAAGAGGGATTGAGGAGAGAGTTGCGACGAGAATAACCTCTGAAGTGACTCATTGGGAAATTTCAGATGGGCAGCAAATATGCGAGAACTGGCATTGAAGTCGCAGTGGGAACGGAAGATGTGCCACGAATTCCCGCCTGGTTTGGTGAAGCCGTGCTATTTGGGAAATACTGGCTCGACAGTGGATTAGTCGGCTATCTCGAAGAAGAAGTGCGGGCGGTGCGTGGACGCATGGGGCAGTATGAAGTGATGGACTTTGTGCTCCTGCTAATCAGTTATGCAATTAGTGAGGAACGAACGATCGCAGATTTCTACAAAGCAATTGCCCCGATCAAAGATGCGTTAATGAGTCAGTGGGGACGGAATCGCTGTCCATCCGCATCAAGTTTGAGTCGATTTTTAGGGTGCATTCAATCGAGTGCGGTTGAAGCCTTACGCAGCCTGTTTGAGAGCGACCTGCACCGGAACAGTGTGCGAGTGAAGCAAGGACTGGGACTATTTGATCGCGTGCGGGATCATTCGATGGTGTTTGATATCGATGGGACGGTGTGTGCGGTGCGACAGCGGGCGATCGCCTGTGATGGCAAAAACGATCCGCCAGTTCAGCGTCGGAGTGATCGAGCGTGTGCGCCGGGGTACAAAGGGCGGAAACGTGGAGAAGTAATTCGGAACCGAACGACGGTCTGTGTGGCGCAAACGAGTGAATGGTTAGGAACGTACGGGAGTGCTGGAAATGGGGAAGCGAAGCGGGAACTAGAGCGATCGTGCAGCGTGATTGTGCGGTATTTGCAGCAGCAGGGATTGACGGTGGCGCATGGGATTGTGCGATTAGATGGATTGTATGGAATGGCTGGGCTAGTTAGCGTGGTGCAGGCGACGGGGTTGGGATACATTTTGCGATGCCGAGACTATCACTTGCTAGCAACCACTACCGTAAAACGGCGGTTGGAGTGCGCGATCGCTCAAGACTGGCAACGAATTGAACAAAGTGCGAGTGAACTCTTAGATCTCGGTTACATCGAGGATTTGGGGCGAGGATACACTGCCCCGATGCGAATCATCGTCGTGCGAACACCGTTAAAGCAGCATCAAGCCAAGATTGGCAAACGGATGAAGGATCAAGCGTATGAATTGTTTCTCACATCGCAATCGATCGCGAGTTTGAGCGGGATGGAAGTGCTGAGTTTATATCGGGGGCGAGGTGGATTTGAACAACGGCTGAGCGAAGAAGACCAGGAACAAGACTATGATCGGTGGTGCAGTTGGAACAGAGCGGGGCAAGAGTTTTGGCAAATTTTGGGACAATGGAGTTGGAACTGGCGGCTGTGGATGGGGTATCAGCAATCGCGAGCAGAAGTGCGGCAGACGGTGTGGGCGGAGTGCGAAACCGAGAGAGAAGCTGTTCGCGATCGAGATCTAATTACTAGTACTGCTCCGGAATTGCCCCCATCCTTGCAGTTTTTACAAGGTGTGACAGAACTACCAGCCGTGAATTCAACCGTAGGGGATGCCTCCAGTACTAGTCCACCACGTTGATTATGAGGGTGAAATTTCTGGGTAAAGTCGCTTCAATTTAACCCTGGCATCCGTGCTGGTAAACTGCCAATCAATCGTTGCTTTTTGAGCATTGCGCTGTTGCTCCCAAGCTTGTACTTCCTGGCGCAAGGTTTCAAGGTCAGGTAAGCGACGGTCCAAGCATTGTCTGACCAGAATGGACAGTTCAATTTCGACCATATTCAGCCAACTGCCATGCTTTGGTGTGTAGTGCCACTCCAGTTTCTCCAAAATTCGACGTGCTTCTTGTGCTTCAAAGGTTTGATACAACGCAGCAGGCGAGTGAATGTTGAGATTGTCGAGGATTAACCGAATCTTCGTAGCCGTGGGGAACTACTCATCGACGAGTCGCTTGAGCCAGTGGGCAAAATCAGCATTAGTGCGGCGTTCGGTCACTTCTACATGCCGCCATCCCACGCGATGTTGGAAGGCAACAAACAGGTTGCAGGTGCCATTGCGTTCATATTGAAAGTCTTCGCGTTCTGGCTTGCCGGGTTCAGCAGGTATCGAGGGTTGTTTGTCGACCAGCAGTTGACAAGGACGCTCATCGACACAAACGACCAGATGTTGTTCGTCGTAGGGTTGCTCGTACAACTCCAGTACATCTTCCATGCGCCAGACAAAATCAGCACCCACTTCGGCAATACACCACTGCTGCTTCAACCACGGCTTAAGTTTGTTTTTTTCAGAATGCGCCGCACGGTTTCATCCGAAATGCTCTCGACTTTGTTCAAAGCGACTAAGCGATCTGCGAGCAGTTGCATCGTCCAGTTCGCTCGCCCTTCTGGTGCATCACTGCAAGCCGTGGCAATCAAAAAGGCTTCGGTTTTTCCGTCGAGTTTGCACGGCTTGCCAGGGCGAGGTTTCTCAGTGATTGCTTCATCCAGTCCCTGTTGCACGAACTTTTGACGGGTACGTTCCACCGTTGCCACACTCACACCCACACGCTCAGCAATGATTTGGTCTTTGTAACCTTGTTCACTCAACAGGAGAATTTGCGATCGTTTAAAGGTTCGGACAGCAACCTTGCCCTTACTGGTGATCTCGACCAGACGTTGGCGCTGTTCATCAGTGAGTCGAATTTGACGTTTTGGCATGACAATGTTTCAGAGTGTTCATTGCCTAATCTACCTGAAACAACCTCACCCTGCAAAATCAACGTGGTGAACTAGTACTTTGAAGCCCTAGTGGATGAAGACCAACAACAAACGGAGGAAAAGCCGATTCGCGCTCAACTGAGAACGGTACTCCGTGACTTGTTATCAGAGGCAGAGTGGGGTGAAATCGTGCAGCTTGCCACTGCATCAATTCAAGCGCAATGGAGTGAGTTCCTTGATACCACTAAGTCTGCATAGCTCCGGTTTACCTTCATCTTCATCCTGATTGCGATTCCCTCACTCGCGCCTCTGGCAGCTGTGAATTCAAAATCAACGATCGCAAAGCTAAGCATACTAAGTAATTCAAGAGAATGATTGTTGGGTGTCGCTTTCAACCAGTGAATTTAACTTCAGAGATCGCACTCCGACTTGATTGATTGCAACTCAAGTTCCGAAAGGCATGACAGGTCATGTTGTGAACTTTTTTCTGCCTGGATTAGCGTCAACCGAAGCGATGAATGAGTTCATCGCGAGAAAGGTTTAACAGGAGTGGAGTATAGGTGTCCGTGGGCAACTCCAGGATTCGAGGGATGATCGCGCTGAGGGCATCATCCAACTCACCAAAGCGAGTTTTGAGCAAAGCTTCGACGACTTTACGTTCGCCGCGTTGTTCACCGCGTTGTTCACCGCGTTGCTCGGTAGTTTGTTCCCACTCTAAATACGCCTGAGATAACGCCATGAGCAAATCCTCATTCTCTGCATCTAAAGGTCCGATCAACTCAATCCTAACGCGCCAACTGGTGAGCATCTGTAAAATTCTGCTGCGTTGGGGGTCAGAGGGAGGCAAAGCCAGCACTTCTGAGATCGCCTGCTGTTGCGTATCGCCGCGACCCAAGATTCTGAGCCACAGGGTTTCTTGAGTTTCTGGCAATTGATTAATTGCCACAATGACCGTCTTAAACAGATTGCCACAGAAGTAGATTCCTGGCAGCCAATCGTCACTGATTTCAGCCTTACCTTCAGACAGAACGGGTTGAGAGACAGAGCTAGCGAGAATCCAGAGCATGGGGAGATGAGCATCAGGAATTTGATCATCCGTCCGCAACTCGAACTCTTGCACCCACAGCAATTTGAGCAGACATCTGCGAATTTCTTGGCGCGTTGGCGGATTACGGAAGGGTTCAAACGAGCAAGGAGTTGCCGCCACCCTTTCCAACAGCGTTAAGGGGTCAGACGGCTGGAGTGGGATTTCTGTAGGCTGAAACCAAACGTCGATAAACTTCGGTTCACCAGGCACTTCAAAACTGCGCTCCACACGACCCAGTGGGGTAAGCAGTTCTTGGAGAAATTCTTTCGCCAATTGATCAAAGGGAATCTGAGTCATGCGTGAATTGAAGGGAAACGCTCAGTGGATGATTGCTCCCCAGATCGTACTCTGAAACGATCCCAGACAAATGAGTTGAAGGCTCGCAATGAACAATGGATTTGAGTGAATCGAGCCACTAACGTTATCGCTCGCATCGAAGCGGATTCAATACGGGTTTAATCAAAAATTAAAAGACATGCATTCCAATTACCCATAGTTCTCTGCATCCAACGATCGCGATCTTAACGGTCGCATTCAAGTTGCTCATTTAGCCATATTCAACGATCGCCCGCTGAGATCTAAGAATTCACGAAGGCGGTGATGACCGAACGCTAAGCATCCTAAGCAATCAGAACGGTGGATCGAGCAAAGGCAGTTCTGATTGAGTGAATTCAACTTTATTGATCGCGGTGTAGCACGATTGATCGTAGTCCAAGCATATTAAAGGCATACTCAATCAAAAGCCGAAAGATATGCATCTAAGTTGCCATATCTAACGACCTCTTTCTAGCTCTTTGTTGTTCATGACATCCAGATGCCACCTATATTGATTGAGGAATGATTGATTGAGGAATGTGACAAGCGAGTAGGGGAGGGAAAAGCGATCGCAGATTACTATCGAACGAAGTCATTGCTTCAACTCCCTGAGTGTCCTAGCAGTGGTCAGCATCGAGCAATCGTTCACCTGCAACATCAAGCATACGTCAACCAAATTCAGCGATCGCATTTCAACTCAACAATTGACGATCGCATCGAAGCCGCTTCAATGCGTATTTAATCAAAAGTTGAAAGATATGCATTAAAGCTACCCATAGTTCTCGATATCCAACGATCGCAATCTTAACGATCGCAATCTTAACGATCGCATTCGAGTTGCTCAAGGTCAGCCCATATCTAACGATCGCATCGGTCAGCTTTAAGTCGCGATTAGATCAGCCAACTCCAGAAATAACCGGCGTTGTTGCATGAATAGGGGTTGCGGAAGGGTGACGTGATAGGGTTGAAGTACCACCTACAAACCTTCACAAGCTATGAGCTACCGCATCCGCAACTGGTCTGAGTATAACGCCGGATTGAGACAAAGAGGAAGCCTCACGTTTTGGATTGACGAATCAGTTTTAGAGACTTGGATCATCCCGAAGTTAAGTGGAAAACCAGGTGCATCGGTGTTCTATAGTGACTTGGCAATCACGACGATGATCACCCTGAAATCGATTTATGGCTTGGCAGGACGACAATGCCAAGGATTTCTGGAATCTATATTTGTGCCGATGGAGATTGACTTGCTTGTGCCTGACCACAGCACACTATCTCGTCGCTTAGGCAGGTTGTCAGTTGCTTTGCCCGTGCTGCCGAAGGGAGAAGCCAAGCATGTGGTCGTGGACTCAACGGGTGTGAAAGTGTATGGCGAGGGGGAGTGGAAAACGCGGCAACACGGCATCAGTAAACGTCGGACATGGCGCAAGTTACATCTGGGTGTCGATGAACAAACGGGTGAGATTTTAGCAGCAATGGTAACGACGAATGATGTGGGCGATGGGCAGATGTTAAGTGACCTGTTGGATCAAATTGAGGATGAGATTGAGCAAGTTTCAGCGGACGGAGCCTATGACCAAAACCAATGTTACGACGCGATTCGAGAACGCAAAGCCAGAGCGACGATTCCCCCACGTCGAGGCGCGAAAATCTGGCATCACGGCAACCGCAAGACCGAACGTCACAATCGAGACGAGAATTTGCGTCGGGTGCGAAAAGTCGGGCGCAGAGCCTGGAAACAAGAGAGCAACTATCATCGTCGTTCGCTCTCTGAAACCACCATGTTCCTCTTCAAGACCATCTTTGGCAGCAGTGTGCGTTCACGCAAGTTCGACAATCAAGCGGTAGAATTGTTCATCAAGTGTGCGGCACTCAATCGCATGATCCAGGTCGCGAAGCCCGATAGCTATCGAGTTGAAGCTTAGTTGATTCCTTGCTCAAGTGGGTAGTGGTTTAGACCTGTGGATGTCTCTGCTGTAATCTGTACTTCTCAAAGGTTCTGTTAACCTGAGCTGCAGGTCTACTGGGCACTAGTGGGTGACGCGATCGCGCTTCTACGATCGCGTCAGTGGTTTGAAACTGTGTAGATTGAGAATTGAGGTTCTAACTCGAATCGAAGTGCGAAAGCGACGAACACGTTCTGTCAACCTTACTTCTCCATTAACCTTGAACCATGTGCTGAGAATGGCTTTCTGCACATGTGTCTTCTGAGACTTTACTGCTATTGTTAGGGCCACTTATTTTGGAAGAAGATGTGGAGCTTCGTGGCTGTTCACCATCTAGCTTAACTACAGCACTAGTACAACAGCCTTCCGCCCAATCATCTCCAGGATTATGTGTACATGCCTTCGAGAGTTGCTTGTCCTTATTGCTCATTTGCCACCTCTTTATCTCTGTAGAAATGAATACATTCTTTATAGAAATAATATAAGTGGTTTCGATGAAAACGGCAACGAACGGCAACAAACGGCAACAAACGGCAATAAATGCGCTCAATGTTTTGTTGGGTAGGCTTCAGTTTCTAGATGTAAACGTGAAGCTTAACCAAAGAGAAACTAATGTTTGAGGCGCCTAATAAATTTAGGCTTCGGCAAAGTAATTTCAGCGAATTAAATTTGTCCGAAGCGCAGCTTCTTGCCGTGATTTTAATAAATAGACCTTTCCAAAAAAATACAAGCGTTACCGCTCCTGGCTTTGATAGAGATCTTACCAGGATAGTTGCCGAACGCAATCATGCGGGTTTACAGCAGTTTCTATCAGAAATGAACAATCAACATTGAGGTCTTACATCAGCATCACCTCCAGTTTTTTCTATGGCTTAAACAGGCAATTCAATCGCGCCTAATCGCAATCGGACTAAGCCACAAATGGCTAAGATCACCTCCGAATAATTGTCTTTTCGCAACCGCATCACCTCTTTGGCAGCTCGGAAGATTTTGAGATGCCGCATCAGATGTTCAATCACAATCCGTTTGCCTGCAAACATGCGATTGGCTTCGGTTTGCGCTTCACTCAGTTCCCGACCTTTCGGCTTCTTGTGCGGAGTGCGAGTGCGGTCTGCCCCTTGATAGGCTTTGTCTCCCGCAAAGGTTTGAGTGTCCCGAAACTGAGACTGCTGTTGCCGGAACAAGGTGACATCAGCACTGGGGCCAGGATGGGCAACGGTGGCATCGACGATATCACTGCCATCGGGCAAGCCAATGACCGATTGTTTGTAGGTCGTTTGCTTCTTCTTGCCTGAGTAGTGTTGCTTCTGTTGGTCTGAGTCACTCGGTCGTTGACGCACCTGCTCGGTACTATCGACAATCAACTCCCATTCCACCAGCATTTCTGTGACCACCGCCCATGCTGCCTCACAGTCCTCAAATTCCTCAACCAGACTTGCGGGTAAGGCTTGGCGCAAAAAACGCACCCAATAGTGCACTACGGCATGAGCTTGGCTGGAACTCACCTCAAACGTTAAGCCTAAAATCTCAAAGGTCGGATAGTGTCGCAGGTAGTATAAGCACAACAGAATCTCGGTCTCAGTCCTCAATGTGCTGGGACGGCCCGCTCCAGGAGCATTAACTCGAATCTTGTGGGCGTTCTGTTGTGCCATGTATTCTGCGTCTAACTGTTGGAGGGAGGTGATTAAACGCGACAATTGCTCATATTCAATTCCCAAAAGTGAGCGACTGCGATGTGGAGCAGTCTGGATATAATGAAACAAGTTTTTCATTCGATGGTGAGCGGTAAAAATTCCGTTCTACCATCTTTTTTCTGCCTCATTTAATTTTTGAATACGTCTAATAGATATAGTTCAAGCCCTTACAGCGAAAGTGACAAAGCTGTGAGGAGTTAGCAAGCAATCATCTGCTCTGGAATATTAACGTGCGGGAGCAAAATGCTATCTATAACTAGATCACGCAGACTTCTAGAAGAGCGGCTACCAGCCTGAATACACTCTAGTAAGAGATTGCATGTGTAAAGATAGTCTTCTAGAGCTTTAATATCCTGTTCAGAGAGACTTATTTCATATCCAACATCTAGCTGCCTAAGCATGATAGCTTGTAATTCATTCGCCCATTCGTTCCACGCCAGTTTGGGTGAATCATTTTTGGGTAGGTCAGCCTCCAGAGTCAGCAATTCTTCTACCAGGTCAGCATAATCATTCTCTTCCGCAACTTGGATAATTGATTGCAGCTTTGATTCGAGATCAAACGTTTCTCGAATTCCTAAGAAACTGCGATTGTAGTCGTTGAATTCACTAATGTCCTGATTTGTATTGGAGGCATAATCCGCAGCAATCGCATGAATAGCTCCCAGACTTAATTCAATATCAGCTTTTGGAGTTCTGGAAATAATTCTTTCTTCTCTCTTGTTGAATGCTCTCAGAGTTGTAGAAAGTTTCTGTGCAAGAGTGCGATCAATCTTGATGGCATTTTCAATATAGAGTGTGATGTCAAGGTCGATCGCTAAATACCCAGCTCTCCACGAACTAGAGCTAACATTTGACTCAGTAGTAACCTTGTCCAGCCAAGATAGCATTTGTTGCAGCGCTTTACTGCTTGCAATCAGGGTGTTGGCGTGCGAGAAGATTTGTTTGAGTAGGTCATCAGCTTTCGTGAGTCTTCCTGCTAGGATGATGAAAACTTCGTGCCATTGACGATCCGTTAGATGTTCTTTGACTATCTCACGTACAAGGTCTGGATCAAAACTGCCTGCTATGTACCGAGCAGTGAAGAACTCATGAAAGGTCAGGTGTGAGAAGGTATATAAATCCTTAGCCTGTCTAACCAGCAAGCCGTTATTAGACTCTATGTCTTCTAAAAGAGCCTTAACATCTATATCGATTGTTTTAGGGCTGACACCGTCTACATCTTGAATAAATTCATGAATTAACCTGTCTAACTCCCACTTATACCAGCCATATCTTTTGGGATCTTCTCTGAACGCATGGTAGGCAATTTCCGAGAATAGATCTAGTCTTCTAGATGGTGACAACTTGTCTTGAGACGTTACTCGCCTTGCTATTCTGCGAGTTGAATCCCATCTTCTTAAAAATATTTCAACAGCATCATCAAGCAATCCATTCAAATTGTTCGGTAATGCATAGTAATCTTCAAATACTAAGCACAGATTAGTTAGCAACAAAGGATTGGATGCTAATTCTGCAATCGCAGGTGTTTCTTTTGTCCTTTTCAGAAACTCTTGCCCTAGCTCTGGCTTAGATCTGTTTTCAAACCAATTCTCAACAAGTCTAGCAGTTTGCTCTTCGTTGAAATCTGCCATTTCTACAACAGTAAAGTCCTTAAATATATAAGTACTAGCCTCTGTTCGACAAGTAATAATGAATTGATTCTTAGGGTATCTTCGGATCAAATCGTCAATGGTTCTATACACTCGATCGACTTCGGTAGTTAGAATCTCATCTAACGCATCCAGAAGAATTAGACATCTGCCTTCCTTCAACCAAGTTTCAAAAGAAATGCCTGAATCAGGAATGGTATCTGCTACCTCTTGTGTGATCGCGTTTATAAGGCTGGGTCTGCTATCGTCTTCTGAGAATTCTTTTAGGGGAATGTATATGGGTAAAGCAGATTTCTCTACTTCTTCAGTGAGACCTTCTTCAGATAAGCACTTTAAAGATAAGTGCCTTAAAAAGGTTGTTTTTCCTGCTCCAGGTTTGCCTAGAATTAGTAACTTGCGATATTGTCCCACAGCTTCAAGCCCTGAAATGGTTTTTTCAGGCAATTGTGCTTTAACACGTTCAACTGATTGGTCTGCTGATGGAGAAATCTTTAGGACTTGTTCCAGACTTCTTTGTTTTTGTCTTCGTGACTCTTCCAGAATATTAACTTGAGCGAAGATAGCTTCCAAATTTACGGGTTGAGTCATGTCTAAAATTCTGATCGTGCTACACTTTTGCTCTACCTTCTCTCGATAGGGCAAAAGCCAATCTTCCAGGAGATTCAATGACCGACTATTACTACTAGATGTTGCTGGCTTGCTCTCTCCAGCTAGTTGCTTTCGCGCTTCCTCATAACTGTCATACTTGAGAAGTACTAGGCATAGGTAGTTGAGGGTTCTCAGAAGAACTTTGGGTGGCTCTTTAGTGGAAAAGAAGTTGTAAATAGTCCTCTCTGCAATTAGATGCTGACCGCCAAACTCAGATTGATCCTTCTCGTGGCGATCTAAAGCCTTTGCCAACTTGATTGGTGATCCAGCAAAATCACGAGAGTAAGCCTCTCTCATCCGCTCGAAAACCACTGGCTCAACTTGCACTCTTGCTGACATGACAGACTCTAGCTGAAAGACATCAGATTAAGCATAGCAGCAGTTTCAGAGATCTATAATTAAGTGCCGCTCATTGCCGTTGCCTTCCGTATGTTGCGGAAAATTGCAAATTGCCAGAAATTGCCGAATTAAGTGCCGTTCATTGCCGTCGCGATTGCCGTTGCTTGTGCAACGATAATAACATCGTGATTCTAAGCAAGATTCAATTCGCGAGTTACATCAAGCACAATTACATTTTCACTTCTTTACTATGGAGGCAGGCATAATGTGGATCGCAATTTTGACAGTAGCCATTGAGATTCTTGTCGGAGTCATAAGTGGAAGTTACTTCTTGTAGGAAAAATCCCAATAGATATGCAGGAAATGAACTAATTTTTTGCATTTCTACTGTAATTCTAGTCGCAATAGCAGCAGTTTCAGAAATCTATAATTAAGTGCTGCTCATTGCCGTTGCCTCCCGTAAATTGCGGAAAATTGCAAATTGCCAGAAATTGCCGAATTAAGTGCCGCTCATTGCCGTTGCGATTCTCGTTGCTTGTGCAAATATAGTAACATCGCGATTCTGAGCAAGACTCAATTCACGAGACACATTGAACACAATTACTTTTTCAATAAGGAGGTAAGTATCATGTGGATGATGTGGGGAACAGTAGCTATCGACATTCTTATTCATTTCATAAGATATGCAGGCAACTGACTGACTTTTTGATTTCTACTGTAGTTCTAGTCCCGATAGTTCATGTTTCCAACAACAGGGGAGCCTAAAATATGGAAGCAATACATGTCATTGGAGCGTTCGTGTTACTACATCACAATATGGTGATGCCCGTAGCAGTTCATATGAGTCCCGCTTTAGAGAGCGTCTTAAACGTTGTCAATGCAGGCATTGAGACCATCTTCATCCCTACGATGCCTCTAACGTTACTGTAGCTCTTAAATTTGAGAACTAATCTCTTCGATGAGGATGATTAGCGAAATCTTTAGTTACATTCACAAGCTCAGCAATTTGATTTCAACTAGGCATACAGGTCAATAAATTAGTAAGGAGAAATATATGATCCCAGTTCCACTCCCTATCAGTATCATTGGTGCAGTCGCTCCCAGATTTGGTGCTCCACCATTAACTATGGTATCTGGACCAAATCCAGTCTCTATCAGTGTCGATCTGGTTCGGCTTGCTATCTTTCTTCAAACTGGAGTCTGGTTGTAACGTTGGTAGCCCTGAAATGAGCAGATCTGCTATCAAGGCAATCTAATTACACCTCAACAGTTGGTAGATTCAAGTTGGTTCTATGTTGGGTTCTCTTCTGATGATTCATCAGAAGAGCGCTCTCGCCAGGTTCTTGATTTTTTCTAGTTTTGCTTCGTATTGCATTTTCAACCAATTTCAACCAATTAAGGAGAACTTTGACATGGTTAAGAGCGTTACTGAATTTGTCTGCAAACGTTTTGTAGCTTTGTTTCTGGCTGTGAGCATTATCTTTGTAGGTTTTTCTAGTCCAGCTTATGCTGCTTCATCGGAAGATGCTTTTGTTAGTGGGATGAAGAATGGAGCAGGTATGGCAGTTAGCGGATTAGCATTATGTGCTGGGACAGCAGTAGTTGCTCCACCTCTAGCTCCTGTAGTTTGTTTAGGCGCTTCGGCAGAGACAATTTTGGCTGGCATGGGACTAAGATTTTTGCTTGGAAGATAACCTTCTTAGACTGCTGTAGCAATTCCCAATTGAATGAAGTACGCTACCTATAATAGCTGCAAAGTCCGCAACTCAAGACCTAAGGTGTAACTCATAGGAATATGAGCTGCCCTATGCTTATGAAGCGTGAAGGTAAACTCGAAGCAGATTCTGCTCAGCGTCATAGTTGAGCAGAATCTGCGATTGTAGAACTGATGTCGCGCACAAATGCTCCTGAAAGTTTTATTGTTTAAGGCTTTCAAAAGCTTCTAGTACTCACCATTTGCTAGATTTTAGTTGCATTCAAGTAAGTTCAGAACATTTATTATCCATCAGAGCAATGATAGAACAGATACCATTGATGCTTGCAACACCGATCGCAAAGGCGATCTTGAATAAATTTTATGAGGGTGTAGGGAATAAGCTAGGCGAGAAGGCAATAGATTTATTGCCTGAGAAAGTCAAGCAACTGGGTCAACTGATATGGGAAAAATGCCTACGAGGAAAACCTGGCGCGGATCGTCTTCTACAAGAGGCAGCAAAAGGCTCTGCTGAGGATCAACAAAAGTTGACAGAGTATTTGAACGAAGTCTTAGAGAGCAACTATGTATTGAAGCAAGCGGTACAGAAACTAGCAGACGAGATTCACTTAGAGATTATCAATAGCTCTAACGACATGAACCAGCATAACTACGGCGGAACCAATTTTCAGACCAAGGTTGATGGAGGAGTAGTTAATCAGGCAAACACCATTACTCAAAATTACTATAGTGCTTCTACTAGTCATTAGCTGAAGTCGTCGGGGGGGCACCGACAAAGATCAGTACCCCATACTTCTATCCCCATGAGCTAGGGCTCACAACGTTTTTGGGGCGAGATAAAGAACTGCAACAATTACATAATATCCTCTTGTCTCAACCTGACCGAGTTATGGTTGTGGCAATCACTGGGATGGGTGGCATTGGCAAGACAGAACTTGCTAAGCAATACGTTCACAGGCATCACGAAGATTATACAGGTGGTATTTGGTGGCTAAGATCGCAGGGGCGGGTAGAGCAGGGATTGAATTATGGGCAGCGAATGCAACTACCAGGAGTGCCTGATACCTTCCAAGTGAATGAGGATAGTGTGCATTGGTATTACGATCGCTGGCTAGATGAAATTCCAGAAGGAAAGAGATTACTGATTTTTGATAATGTAGTGGACTATGAAGAAATAGAGTCGCTGCTGCCGCAAGATAGCCGATTTAGTGTGCTGCTAACGACACGAGTCAAACTAAATCAGCCAGTACAACGCCTGGAATTAGAAACACTGAAACGAGCATCAGCATTTTCATTACTTAGAAAGATAGTCAATGATGATGCTCGAATTTCAAAAGAAGTAGAATCGGCAAAAGCGTTGTGTGACTGGGTGGGACTGTTACCGTTAGGTGTCGAATTAATCGGGCGACATTTGGCTAGTCGCCCATTTCTAGAATTGAATAAACTTTTGAAGCGATTAGATACTCAAAAGTTGCAGACACAAGCATTGAATCAGGTGCCTCCTTCTGAGATGCCTTACAAATGCAATCTAGAATCAGCATTTGAATTGAGTTGGCAACTACTCGACGATGCTGCTAAACAGATGGGTGGATTGCTCAGTCTATTTGCTCCAACAGTTATCGCTCCAGAATGGGTAGAAACTAGTCTCTCTAATTGGCACGAAGAAGAACAAGAATCAGCAATATCTGATCTGATGCAATGCTCATTAATGACATTGGAAGGAGGGCAATATCTACTTCACAACCTAATTCGAGAATTCTTTTTGGCGAAACTGGAGAGTGAGCTGAGTCAGTTCAAGAAGAGTTTTATAACTAGGGTAGTTCATGCTTTAAATATTTTCTTCTCGGAATCAAGGAATTACAAGAATTGGATATTGTGTAATCACCTTTATCCCCATGTAAGAGCTTCCTGTGTACTCATCAGAGAGCAAAGGCTTGTCAGTTTAGAAGTAATGAGTTTGCTTAGTAAATTAGCTCATTACTCATTTGAATTAGCTCAGTATGAAGAGTCGAGATTAATCTACTGGCATCTTTATTTCTTGTATAAAACGGATTCAAAAAATGAAGAAAAAAGAATCATAGAATGCTTAAACTCTCTGGTTGAAATATTTGAGGCGCAGGGAAGATATTACAAGGCAGAGAGGTTCGCGAATATAGTAATTCAACGAATACAAAAAAGCTCTAATCAACATCCACTTGGTTTGGCAAGAAGCTTATATAACCTTGGAATGATCTACGAAGGGCAAGGATGTTATCATCAATCTGAAAAATGTTTGAGTCAAGCACAAGCAATTCAGGCGCAAGAACTGGGTTTGGAGGGATTGGATGTAGCTAGGACGACTCATTATATTGGGAAGCTGAAATACCTGAGAAATCAATATGATAAAGCTGAAATTGATTTAGTTGAAGCTTTGAATATTCGCAGGAAATTACTGGGGATCAATGACCCAGATGTTGCTGTAACGATGGATGTTTTAGCATCCGTCTACATAGAGCAAGGGAGATATGATGAAGCAGAAGAGCAACTTCAAAAAGTATTAGAAATCAGAAAGAGCACCAATGGAATAGAGCATCCATATGCAGCTCGCAGTTGGAATAGTCTGGGAGTTCTATACTACCGCCAAAATGAATATAGTAGAGCTGAAAAAGCATATAAAAAATCAATAGAGATCTGGAAGAAATATTTCAATGAGAAGCATCCAGAAGAAGGGGTTACATTGAGTAACTTTGCCGCTTTATTGTGCTGTTTGGCAAGGTTTGAGGAGGCTGAGTATTGGTACCAGGAATCTCTTAAGATAATCGAACGTAAATTAGGGAGAGAGCATCCTGTTACAGCACTCATTTTGTTCAATTTTGGATTTAACTGCTTCTTCGGACAGCAAAGATTTTCTGAGGCAGAAAGTAAGTGTGTTGAGGCAGTCCATACTTTGAGAAGAAAAACACCCTTTTATCCGTCTCTAGCCAAGAGTCTATGTTGTCTTGCGGATGTCTACCTTGCACAAGATAATCTTCTGAAAATTCAGCCTCTGTATTGGGAAGCTATTGAGATTTATGAAAGAACACTTGGCAAAGATGCGCCTGAGACTATAGAAACTCGTGAACTTTATATCTGGTTTGTTTCTCAATTTGAGTAGTGTCGCGTTCGGCGCTATTTGTGGTCGATCCCGCGCTTCGCGTCGTGTAGGTCGAATGACGACAACGATTGCCAGATTGAGGTTTGAGCGATGTAGCATGGCACTTTCTGCCCGTCCCGCGCTATTTGTGGTCGAGATTTTTCTGCATCGTCCCGTGCTTTGTGTCGTGTGGTGATGGATTGCACGAGGTCGATATGGATATCAAACCATTATTGAATTTGCTGTTCAATCTGCTCAAATTGAATGTGAAGATCAATTATGGTCTTAATCATGTCGAGCGGGTTGAGTCAATCAAGGTAGATCGCAGTTGAAGCATCAGCGGTTAAGTTGAGCATTTGGATGCTAAATGCAAGGGGAATCAAGACTGACGGGCATCGAGTACAGCGATGAAGATTTCAATGTAGTAGATCGCTTCAGAGAGTTCCTCAAAGACTCCTGCACATTGTTCGAGAGAGTCGATATAGACGGAATAAGATGCTGCCTGTTGGTAGACCCAGAACCGATGTCCGCGCCAATTGCCCTCTCCAATTAGTTTTCCTGTCATTGTTGTTGCCAACATTCTGCCCTTTATTGCATTGACTGCAATTATGTCACCTTGACCGCAAATGGTTGATTGAATTGCGTGCTGATGGATATGCAGGACCAAGATTGGGGTTTAAAATCGATAGAACTCACCAGTAGCAGCAATCTCCAACTGCATTCAATTCATCCTGAGGAGATCGTGGAAAGCAGTTCTCTTCAACTTTCCACCTGAACGACATCGATATCCATTCATATTCAAACATAGCGATATCCATATCCATATCAATATCAATATCAATTACAAGACTTCAAAAGAGATATGGAAAGAGGTGAGATCGCATCAGCTCGTCGAAGAGCTTGTACACGGCAACAATTAGTATTCAGGTTAAGACCTATTAAACAGAGAACAAGGCGTTAAATGGGCATTCTGAAGCATTACCACGCTCAACCAGAAAGTTGCTACCCAAAACAACGATCTTAAACCGGCATCCTTAGATGAATGAAGAGAGCGCGTGAATCGAAGCATACTCAATCAAGAGCTAAAAAATTGCATCTGAGTCGCCCACATCTAACGATCGCTTTCTAGCTCCACATTGTTGTTTATGCATGTACATCAACTTCCTATTATGGGTTGAGAAATGCGAAAAGCGGGTAGGGGAATAGCGATCGCAAACTTCCAGCCAAGGAAGTAGTTGTCTTTACTGCCTGCGTGCCCTAGTGGGGGTGAGCATCAAGTAATCATTCACCTGCAACACCATGCATACGCCAACCAACTTCAGCGATCGCATATCAACTCAACAACACGAGCACGATCGCATCGAATGCATACTGAAGCAAAAGTTAAAAGATAGGCATCCGAGCTACTCATAGTTCCCAATATTCAACGATCGCATCTAAGTTGCTCATAATCAGCCTACATCTAACGATCGCATCCTACTCAAAGTTCTCCATATTCAACGATCTCATCTAAGTTGCTCATAATCAGCGTGCCTATATCTAACGATCTCATCTGCCAGGTTTAAGTAGCGGTTAGAGTAGCCAACTTCAGAGACATCCAATTCAACCTAGAACTTTTCAGGACTCAGGTAGCATTCTAGGCGTGTCCAAGGGGACGATTGGATAGATGCTCGTGTCAACAGAGTGATAGAAATTGCTTATGTCATGCAATCTGAATATCTATATCTATAAGCAATCTAAAATTAAATTGGACGATGCAATCAAATATGATATACATATGTCTGATATTGATACAAATATCTAATATGGATGAGCATGTCAACAAATGAACGCATAAGATATAAACGGTGAAACCCTTATATAGCAGCATTTCTAGGGATTATGGCATGGGATGCTTGTGGGGATCAACATAGATATGCATAAGAAAATTGTATAGGATTGGATAGATACGGATTGCTTATAGATATGGATGGGATAGGGATTGCATGAGTATATGTTCTG
>NZ_KB731327.1 GCF_000353285.1 Leptolyngbya boryana PCC 6306 | reverse complement strand
GTAAGTTCAGAACTTACTCGCATCCCTATGTCGACTCATCCATACCTACAAGATATCCGTATCATTCTGATCCTATATAAATTACTTATGGATAACAACCGCGTATACATACTCACAAAAATACGGGAATCGATGAAAGCTATACAGAGGGCGGGTTTCAGAGACTCGTGTGTACTCGCATGGTATCTGTCTCCTATCCATACCTATTAAGCATCCATATCATTTACAGTCGATTTATTGAATGTTGATATAGATATTCATACTTTTATTGAGTTTTACTTATGAATGGCTGGGGACAGGAATTGGATGATAAGTGAGATGATAAGTGATTTGTATCAGTCGTCTTCTTTCTCGCTAGTTTCGGTTAGATGGCTGTAATGTTTACTGCGTATGAATTTTATGTGTATGCGTATTTAGAGTGTCTATATCTAATTACTTGCGTATTGATATGGACTGCGCTATGATATGTATATCCAAAGGGCAATCGATCCAATTCCACTCGCATCGATTGCCCACCCCATGAACAGGAGTCTTTTTATGGTATCAGTTTCTTCTACTTCACTCTCAACCGATGAAGCCGCGATCGTTGATCATGCCGCTGATTTGCTCAAACTCACGCACCTCTCTATGAATGACCAACTCACTATCGAACACGCGATCGGTCTCATCGCTATCACTCGCAATTGCACTCGCCACAGAGCCGCTCAATTGCTGAATAAACGGGCGTTCCCAGATAACTAATAACGATGGAATGTGCCCTAACCCTCGTAAGTTGGGGCACTCAGACGAAATTCATAAACCTCTGGAAATTCATCATGGCTCAAATTCTCAACTTCAATGCCGCTCAACGTGCGAAACAACTGAAACAGCCGATTCACGCGATCGTGTTCCCTATCGATGATCGTCCGCATTGCTTCTACCCCGAAATGGGTGAAAGCAGCAATCCGACTAAGCCTATTTTGGGTAGCTATGTCTATAACTGCTTCAGCATTCGTTGGGCTGAGGCTGATGACACAACTGTGAGAACGCTACTTAAAACATTGCGGATTCGTCCGAAAGTACCAGGAATTGAACACGCTGAATTTGGCAACAAAGACCACTACTGGCATAAATCACCGTTCGGAAATTCTGGCTTCTTCAAAGCACTCGTGACCATGCCCGCCTACAGCAAACTCGTCGATGCAGGCGTAGTCTCTACCGAAACACTTCTGGATTAGTTTTCGCTGTCCGATTGCATAACTGAGCTTGGACAGTGCCATTAAACTGTCCCCTTATTCTTTTCAATTAGGAGAACCACAATGACCCGCAAATGGCTTCAAGACGCGATCGCACTCGACTACATTCCCAAGATCGAGGAGTTACAAGACACACCAAAGGGACACAAACAGGCTGAAGCACTGAATCAACGCATTCGCCAACAGTGGAGCGATCGAGGTTCTAAAACCTTGAGCCAGCAACAAGGACTAATGGATCAGACGCGCCGTGTGATTAAGGACTCTTTAGGCGAGAATCATTGGAGTCTCAACTACATCGGGTTCAGTCGAGAAGAAAACTTTGAACTCAATCGCCAAAAGCAGGGTAGAGCCAGAGATCGGCAATTGCAGCAGTGCTATCTGCATGATCCAGATGCGATTGTAGCAAGAGCCGTTTCACTCCTAGAATCACCGGATTGGGCGACGGTCGCGGCTGCCTTGTCCTTGCTATCAGGACGGCGACTTGGGGAAGTGCTGTACACCGCTGAGTTTGAAGCGAGGGATCAGTGGAGCGTGTCCTTTAGAGGGGCTTTAAAGCGGCGGGGTGAGACAGTTCCACTCATTTTTGTTATTCCGCTGCTCACCACAGCAAAACGGTTTTTAGAAGGTGTTGCCAAACTTCGACGTATTACCCCAGCCGATGCGAATGAGAACAAGGTAGCAGAAATGAGCGATCGTCACTTTGCGGATCTCGTTCCCGCTCCAGGTGGAAAAGACAAACTCTATACCCACTTGTGGCGGTCGGTCTTTTGCTGCATTGCAACCTTTTGGTATTGCCCCAAGCACGTCGATGACCTTTTGTTTAAGGCGCACATTATGGGGCATTTCGAGACGCTGACCCAGAGCGAGAAAAGCGACGGTCGCAAACTTCAGCAACGGCTCGAAACCTTTAGCTCAGAACGACACTACCGCCTGTACGAAATTGAAGACGAATTGATCGCGCTCCATCGTGGCAAGCGCAAGGGCATCAAATTGGGGCATGGAGGAATTCAACCATTGGATACTTTTATAGCTGGAATGCCAGAGAACCAACCCACACCAAAAGAGCGCAAAACGCGCTCCTCTTATCGCATCTGGCAAGAAGACAAGCAGCGATTTGACCAAATTCTAGAGCAGTTTAGAGATGCAGGGACACAACAGCAAGAACGCTTCCACGCTTTTCTGAACTGGTTTGAATCACAGCAGAACACTTTGGGTCAGCTTCAATCAACCGTAGAAGAGGATATCCCGATGCAACCTCAAACAGTAGAAGCTCAGTCGGAATTGGATCAGTCGGAATTGGATACTTCCGAAGTCACTCCAGTTTCAACGCTCGCAATTCCACAAGCGGAGAAATTTGATCAACTGATTGCCGCGATCGCGCAACTGGTCGAGGTGAACAAGGCACTGTTGCAGACTCAAGTTAATCCTCCTGCTACACCTGTGAGAGCCGCAAAACCGAAAGCAACTTCAGCCGAAACGCACGAGACAATTACACCCAGTCAACCAACTGAAACAAGCAAGGCAGTCCAAAAGGAAGCAAGCCAACCGAGACAACGAGCAGGAGCGGCGGAAACAACCGAACGCATTAATCAAGCGATCAATGCCATCTTCGCGTACAACGATGCGCCAGATCGCAAACATACAGAAAAATGGGCAATTGGGATTAATACACTCAAAGCATTTGCTAAATCCCAAGAAGCGATCGTGGCCACGATCGGTGGACGAAACCGCAAAGGAGAAACGATCGAGGGAACACGGCAAGCTGAGATCCAACAGCACCATTACAAGCATCAGATCGACCCGGACAAACATAATTATGGGCATCGTGGGAAGGCGAAAATTGAAGACGTAATTCAACTTGCAGGTGCGTAATGCTCATGCAGTTCAAGGATTTAGGCGAAATCAAGTCTTGGTCTCAGATCAGGCTTTGAGCAGAACGTAACAGTTTTCTACGTTTCTAAGATTTTTCATCCCTGAGTCACTAAACTGCTGTTTCAGCAGTTGTAAACAGTTGGAGTCCGCTGATGTCTTATCACTCTCTTTCCGGTCAGTCTGTTTGGGGACTCTACGCAAATTACGGCGGTGGAGTTAGTAGACTTGCTGGCATCTTTAGCGCTGTTGATCTCGCGAAGACTTGCCATTCCATTCAACCGCTACTGCAAGAACCCTGGCAGTACAGAGATATTGGAAGTGGTGATGTGATCTGGAGAGCGGCTGCCCTCGATCCGCTACAGCCAAAAGACCCATTCCACTTTACGATCGAAGAAATTACCGTCGATCGACTCGTCGAGTTTCCAGAAAATCATACCTAGTTCTAAATTTGTTTGTGTTTGACTGGTTTAGCGGTGCCTCGCCCATTCAGTGAAGTGGCGATCAAAAGATTGCGCAACCAGTGGTCATGATAGCGAAACCCATTCAAGGCTTCAAACGGCGATCGTACATAGGGTGGCACGGAGCGCACCTTGTAACAGTAAGGATGGAAGTTCCACAACGTGGCGATCAAAAGATTGCGCAACCAGTGGTCATGATAGCGAAACCCATTCAAGGCTTCAAACGGCGATCGTACATAGGGTGGCACGGAGCGCACCTTGTAACAGTAAGGATGGAAGTTCCACAACAATGCCATCGCTCTCAGGGCTTGATTAGCAGAGGCGAGGGTGCCGTGAAAGTACTGCATGGCATAGAGGAGTCGGTCTTGATAGTTGATCAATCGGTCTACTTGATTGCTCGTGCGAGCCGCATCGGGCAAGTCAAAGGCAACGGTGAACTGCGGTGCTTTCGCCTTCAAGCCCAGCAACTTCTGGCGCACGGCATCCGGTAAGTCGATTTTGGGATTGCTTGCCCACTCGTGCAGGCGTCGCAAGCGTTGCGCAAACTGCCGCAACGTCGAACTGTAGTAGAGGTGCCAGAGTTTGTCGGTGACCGTGTGGCAGACTTCCCTCAGTCGCCGACAGCGCTGTTGAATGCCCAAGACCGTATGGAGGAAACACAGCACCAGCGTAATCTCAGGAAACAACCTCTTCCAGGCAAGTTGCGTGCCTTCCCAGCCATCGGTATTGACGCTTTGCGGTTGATAGTCCGGCTTGAGTTGCTGTGTCTCTTGCTGAAAACCTCGGTAGGCTTCGCTTAACGCTTCCGCATCCGCACGCTCGGCAATGCCGACCCCGAAGAAACAGCCCAGCGCGGCGGTTACGGCGATGTAAATCCGGTTTCCCCGCCACCAGCTATGCTTTTCGTCGGCACTCAGATGGGGGGGAGCCGTTCGGGGTCTTTCACCGTACTGCCCACCATCGAGGGGCGTCCTAACGCTTGCGTCGCGTTAAACCAGTACATCGCCGAATGCCCCAACACATGGGCAATGCCCTCATACGGCACCCCGTAGCGGCGTAAGTAGAGTCCTTTCTCGACCTCCTCGGTCTTGCCGATCATGTAGGGCATCACCGTGTCCGGTCGAATCTGATACGCTTGCCCATTGCACTTCAACCGAATCCGGCGTGTACTCAGGTGCAGTTTGCCCGACTCCACAAACCCATGAAAGCAATAGCCCTCTTCAATCCCTGCTGGAAACAACTCCGGATGCGTGGCAATCACGCCATCCAGGTAGGCGCGGAACCCTTTCGTATCCTCAACCAGTTGGTTGTAGTTCACATCATCAGCTATTGGCAGGCAAATCGTTTTATCTCCAGCCGTGCTGCGTTGCTTGCGGGCGCTCATAGAGGCTATTCCTCCGTCGGGCATCTCTTTCAGCTTAGGCGGTTGCTCCCACAATGACTCACTTTCCTTACAAAACACAAACTAATTTGGAATCAGAATCATACAGTTCCGGTTTGAATTTTAGGACTCGAAGGCATCGAGTGGAATTAATTCCTATGGGGTTCCGTTGCTTTGCTCATCCCTTTCAAATTTCGACTGCGATTAAGTTATAGAACTTCTGGAAATTTGAGCAGTCGATACCGGGGACTGTGCGATCGCTTCATTCAGCAGTCTTTTGATGCAGTTTGCGAATTCTCGAATGAAGATCGCTCAGAGAAACATTGACGGCGATCGCTAACTCTTCCCACTGCTCCAATGTCATTGCCACTTTAACCTTGCCTTGCTCCCACGATCGCAGCGTTGATGATGCCACCCCGATGCGAACGGCAAGTTGCTCTTGTGTCCAGTTCGCTTCATGTCGCAACTGTCGAAGCCATTGGTTATTCACAATTTGCCGCGCCATAATCGCCATACTTCGTCGAGGGAATGTGCCATTAAATCATGGCTGTTGTGCCCAATTATCTACCGATCCTCTGGTTTCTGGCAAAGATTTTACAGCGTTGAGTCATTTTCCGTCTGAAATTCGCCTTCCGCTAGAGCGACCAAGCAATCAAAGAAAATGATCCACCACCAGCAGAGATGAGATCTAACGCTAAATGTTGGCGGTGGATCGTAGCTTCAGATTTACGCCAAAAGCGATTAACGACTTAACGCGATCGCCGTTGAACACCCCGCTTAATGCAGGTTCATCGTCTTTCCAATCGTTCTAGTTTTACCAGTGCCCACTCTGCGCGATCTCGAACACCTTGAATTGCACTTTGTAAACTTTCCGAGAGTCCTTTATAGGCAAATAGCTGCATAATTTGAACGACTAAAATAAAAACGCCAAAGGCAATCGGGATGAGCCGATTAGAGTTCAAGTTGGTCGTCAATTTGCTGACGTTGGTGTTCAAAGTTTGAACGTCGGTCGTCAAGCTGTCTACTTTGTTGTTCAGAACCTTGAGCGTTTCCAGCGATTTCAACTTCAGGCTGAGATCGTCCAGCTTCTTGCTCAAGCTCTGGACCTGCGTGTTCAAGCTGCTCAAGGCAGTTCCGTGCGTTGAGATTGTATTCTTCAGCGATGTGAATTCCGTCTGCAATTGAGTCAAGCCCTGCTTCAATTGAACCAAGGTTTGCCCAAGCGCGGCGTTGGTTTTCGCTGTCTCTTGCAGGGTCAAATTTTGACTGACGATCAACTGGTTCTGCTGAGTCGATAGGTCGGTCTGTTTCAGAATAGCTTGCGTCCATACGTTTAAGCTCTCTCCAAAGTTTTCAACTTTTTCCTCTAAACCTTCGCACCAAGCCAGAATTCTTAGAAGATCATCATCGGGTGCAAGATGTGGAAATCTTTGGACTATTGCGCTTGTCGAACCATTTGTGTCAGTCATTTCAGGATCAATCCTGTGCTTTCAAATTGGGTGTAAGCTTCTGCCAGAAACTTTTTGATTCGAGTGAGGCTGGTCGATCGTGCTGCAAAAACCTTTGAGGTTAACGCTCGACTAAAAGTGAGATTGTACGCATCAAGAAGATAACGTTCACGGGTTGGAAGTTTTGGGAAATCGATCGTCTTCACCCCATATTTCCGCATGAAATAGACAATTTGCTTTGCTTCCAGTTCTCTTTGGTTCACCAGTCGCTCTAATTCAGCCTCTTCGTCATTCACCGACTCTAAAGGCTTCCATTCAGGCAATTGTTCGTAGTTGATGTTTGAATCTGGTTCAGCGTCTAGCGGTGCCCAGTCATCATTGAAGCCAAAATTTTTAACGACAACATATTGGATCTGGCTCCCGTATTGTTTGAGTGACAATCTCAGCAGATTGAACGATTCATACGAGCCTGACACCACAAACCATCGAACAAACTTGATTCGGTTGTCGATCGCAGTGGGTAGCCCATCTTCGAGCCACTCGGCTAAAGGCTTACCAACTTGTGAGGGAAGAGAAATGATGACTTGCCGCTCTTTTGCGTACTCAATGATTTCATCGGCTTTTGTTTTATCTGGATCGTCCGAGAAAATAGCAAAATCGATCTCTGCTACACCTTTGTATCTTCGAGCGAGATCCGGATTATATCGATCTGCTTCTAGCAGAATAAAGGGAAGTCCACTATCGAGAAAGTATTGAGTAAAGGTTGCACAACAAAAACTTTTCCCAACGCCCCCCTTATCGCCATCGAACAGGTGAACAACGCCATTAATACCATCAAAAAAGGGAATTACAGTCTTACCGCTGCTTGGAGATTTACTTGCTTTTGATGCTCCCATGCGCTTCTTCTAGATGTTGAATTGGTCAGAGACTTTCTGCTTGTCCGAGCCATAGAAAGAACCAAACTTTTCACTGGTTCTACTTTGCGTATCTTCGTTCTGATTCACGTCTGAATTGCTACTTTCTTCGGAAGTTGAGGATTGAGGATTGGCGACTGCTTCGGAAGTAGATTTGATTATTTTAGGAGAAGTATCTTTGTTCGATTCAATCTGTTTACGTTTTGGTACACTTGTTTTTTTCTTTTTCCTTTGCTGAGTTTTAGAGGTTTTTGCAAGTTCCAAATAATATTTACTAATGCTTGCAGGGCTGATTCCTTCAGTTGTTCCACTTGCTTTTTTAATAATGTCTGTAATTCTTTCCCAAGAAACGTTATAACTTCTTGCTGACTCAATCAGGTCGAAACACTCTTCTACGGTTTGACGCAGGTTAAATTCTTCCTGCCAGCTTGCATTAACGTTTCCTAATTCTGACTGAATTTGTTTCAGAGCTTCTTTACTAAGCTTAACCATTTTTTCTCCTGTTCTTATCTAGATAACTCAATTATGTTTGAGCATTAGTATCTATATCTTCTTACATTTTTCATTACGCAATCTGTGTTTTGCCTTGCTATATTTTTATCAAGTTGTGGCAGGTGATAGCATGGTTTCAGTTTTAGTTCGGTGTACTGAAGCGGAAAGAGAGCGAATTAAGATTAAGGCAGAATCAGCCAAGTTAAGCGTAAACTCATACCTACTTAAGAAGGGGCTAGACGACGGGCGAGTTAGAGATGCTGAGGACTCTACAACCCTAGCAGACATCTACACTCAACTCATGAACTTGAATCAGAATCTAAAGGCGATGCCTGCCTCTGAGTTTCAGCAAGAAGCGGGAGCTTCGCTGTTGCGGGACGCAATCGCAGTCTGTCGGGAAGTCGGGCGGGAAGTTGTTTTATATCGATTGGCGCGACAAGTGGAGCGTAACTCATGAGAATCATCGTCGATCGCGGTCGTCAACCAGGGTCAGTAATGGGCTATCTGCTGCGAACAGATAAGCGCGAAAAGGGGCGGGAAGCCGAAAATCCAATCTTTCACACCAATATGTTCGGAGAGACTGAGCAGGAGTTGACGGAAGAGCTAAGGTTTTCATCCGATCAGAATGGCAACGTTGACCGAACTTATGTGCAGTACAAGATCAGCTTTCCACCGGGAGAAACCCCAGACCTTCAAACCAAAATTGGTATTGTGGATGATTTGCTAGAGCTGCGAAATCACGGGCAAAATTGCCAATTTTTTGCGGTTGAGCATTTTGAGAAAATTGATAAGCGCGACGTTCATCACATTCATGTTCTCTCGTCAACGGTGCGTCTGGATGGAACTTGGGTCGATGATGCCTATGAGCGAGTCAAGCTGAAAGACGTTGAACGAGAGATCGAGTTGAAGCGGGATTTGCAGTATTGCCCTCCGAAAGAAAAAGGGGAGCGGGTCAATACGTCGATCGCTGAGGTGAAACTAAAAGAACAGGGGCAAACGCTGACGAAAGACACGCTCCGAAATGCCCTAGATGAAGCCGTCGCGGATCAGCCATCGATGCCACTATTAATGGTGCGAATCAAAGCTCAAGGCTACACGATGAAGTTTCACGAATTCGATGATGGTAGGGGCGTTAGTTTTGGGGCGGAAGGCAAATACTTTAAGGGGCGGCAACTGGGCGATCGCTTCTCCTTCAACGGGCTATACGAGTACGCAGGGGTAGATTACCAGCCGGAGCGGGATGATGCGATGCTGCGGCAACTCAATGCGATGAATGCTCAAGAATGCCAAGCCTTATTAATTCAGATTGAGCAACCGGAGCAGTCACGTCAGCCTGACCTAGAGCAGAAACAGACGGGGCAAGAGGTTCAGCAACAAGTTCAATTATGGGATGCAATCTGTTTGGTCGAAGACATTTGGGAACATTCACGGGCGGGATTGCCTAAACTCAAAACTGCGACGTTTGAAGAGTATCAAATTCAACTCGCCCCATCTGGGCACCCAGAACTTCACCGCATGGGTGAGACGGTGCTGGAGCGATTCGACGATGTGTATCAAAGCAACGGATTAACTCAAGCTGATCTTGAGCGGTTGCAAGCGTGGCAGCGATCGGTAATTCAGCAACATGAGGAGCGGATGCGACATCAAGCGGCGCGGGAGAAAAAACGGCAGCAGAAAGGCTCTCAAAATCAACAGACAACCACTCAACCAGAGAGGGTGGAACCGCCGTTACCGAAAGGGCTGCCTGAAAAGTCTCAAGAAATTGAGTTGTAATCGGAAGTGCTTGTGATTCTTGATGAATCACAGTGTAGAAATAGATATGTTGACTGGAAAGATCGCATAGATAGTCATTTCCAGAATTGATAGGTTTAACAACATAGTGACCAACTCTTGCCTATGTCAAAACCAAAGTGGGATAGAGCTACATATCAAGCCTCAAATCGAACTTGGGTGACTATCTACCCTGAAGAATTGCGCGATCCAGCATTTCGAGCTTTTCTACGAACTCAAGAACTCTGGGACTTTGATAGAAAGAATAGGTTGCGACTTCGCTACAGGTCAGATACGCCCCACTTCTATACCCCGTCCAAGACAATGAAACTGCCTGAAAGCCGTGGAGAGACTTCGACTCGTCATAATAATAGAGTCGCTGAATTACTATCGCTGTTCCAAAAACAAGATCTATTGTTTGGGCATCGAAGCTTTGATACGGAAGAGCAACTCCTTGTGCCGCTATTTAAGAGTGAAAAATACGTTTGGGCAAAAGAAGTAACCCGTACAATGTCGAGTGAACTTCAATGGCGACATGACATTTTTGGAGGTCATTCGCTGCATAAACACACTAAGTTATCTCCCTGGGTTGCAGTAGAAGTGATCGATTCGCATTTTCCAAGTGATACTGCGTTAGACACTTGGTTGGAAATCAGTTCTGAATTTCCCTATTTTGTGCTGTTTGATTTTGTGCAGAAGAGAAATTATTTCTTAAAAGTGGATGAAGATAAAAATCAGGTAAGGGTAATTTACTTCATTTTTGACGGTGCAGTATGGCGATCGGGAAAGCGGTGGGAGGGTTGCACCGCTGCCATTTTTAGAGAAGAGCTTAGTGTGAGAATTGGAAGAGGTTAAAGAAGAGAGCGATCTCACAAAACTCAAATCGACAGAGTATTAAGCGCTTCGTTCAAGAGGGTGGTCGCTGACTGACCCAGAATTAGCGAACGCTTCAGCCAATTCCTCTAGGGCACAATCTAATTTCTTACAAAAATTTTCACCTGCGTAGGATTCAATTTCGGAAAACCTCGTTCCGCTTCCCACGTACTGACTGTTTGGTAGCAAACGATTGAGTAATTACTGAATGACTAAATTCAGTAGTTGACCGTTAATCAAGATATAGAGTTGATTGAACAGTCACTAAATCTCATCAAATTACTTCTTAGCCATAACCTGTGAAACTGTTTCGAGAAGCGTTCCCTTTGCACGTTTTTCATAATCCAAAATTTGTCGCTTGAGCGCCTCTTGTTGTAGCTCAACAATTGCCTCTCCAAGTTCGCCAATTTGATGAATCATAATTTGTCCCTTATGTTTTCCAGAAACGGACAGAACATAAGCCCCGAACTCACATTCACTTTCGACGAAGTAAAGTTCTTTTCCAACGCGCATTAATTTGCAGCCGAAAATGCTGGGTTGATATTGTCGATCAACTAAGAACTGAAAGATTTTGCGAATCTCTTGCAACGAAAGCTGTTCTCTCAATCGTTGAATCAGTTTAATCTGAATGACTTGTTCGATTGAATAAATGACCTGCGGTTTCTTAGATTCACCTATTTTGTGCGGTTTTACTAAGTCAGTTTCGTCTAAATAACTTAAATTACTGGGTTTTATTCCAGTCATCGCAATCACTTCTTGGCGGTTGAATCCAGTGGTCATGTTGGCAGTATAGCGGAAATCGGTAGAAGAATTCGATCGTTTAGTCAAATTCTTTGATCATTTTCGATTATGTGAGTTACGCTATCTCTAGCATTAGAATTCAGCGAAGGGCGCACATATAGCGCTCAAGCTCTGATGTGAAAAAGACAGAGCGGCAACTCTGTCTTACAAACCTCGTATTTTGGAGGATTTATGTCAACTGCAACTGTATACCGTCCTGGTCAAACCGTACCGATTAGCGGCATCTATGCCGAAGTTAATCGATTCGCTCGATCGACGGGACGCAACGTTACTTGTGTCAAGGGTGAACCGTTTCCTCCCACTCAGGGAACTGGAGACGGGTACGTTCTGATTCAAGTGACGAATCCATAGTTGAGCGGGAGGCTAGGAATTTCTTAGCCTCCCGTCTCAACATTTTAGCTCAATAGTTTGTTCCTGTTACTTACTTTCAGTCATGCTCAAAATCGATCTTGAAAGCTTTGATTTAACACAACTTCCGACGGCTGAGGATGATCATTTCGAGTTTAAATGCAGCGGCGTTAGTATGGACGACCTCAAGAAGAAATTAAAATGCGCTGTCTCAGGATTTGCAAACTCTGGCGGCGGATGTTTTGTCGCTGGGGTTGATGGCGATGGAAATGCGGATGGTGGAGTTCCGCTTAAAGTGGGAAAACAGGCATTACGAGATTGGGTTGACCAAGCGGTTTACCAAGTTGAGCCTACGCCAAGCTATGAAATTAAATTGATTCAGGATTCAGCAGGGCGAGGTGAAATTAAGGCAGGCTTTGCAGTTTTGCTGGTTGTGATCGCTGAAAGTAATGCTGGACCACACATGGCTCCGGACAAATGTTATTACATTCGGGCAGGCGCTCATACTGAGAGGGCACAACATTTTATCGTCGAAGCAATTTGGGCGAAGCGGCATTTATCTAAACCTCGACTAACACATTCATTGCGATTAAAGCCAGATAAAGAGTTGGTGGCACAACTTGGGGTTTTGGCATTAACTGATGCTCCAGCACTCAATGTGTCGATCTCAATTTCGCCTCTGCCACGATTGCTGCAAAATTACTCGGCTCAATTTCCGATAAAATGTTCCATGATCGATCGTAGCAATCCGTACTTTTTTGATATTGCTACCTATGCAGGTTCGAGCAGTGAGTTTGATCGAGATATTGTTTTGAATGCCGAATACGACGACCTTGCTGGAAATCACTATGTGTATAGTGCAGCCATTCAAGCTACAAGTTCACTTCCACCGATCTCAATTGGCGGCGATCCCACTAATGAAATTGTCAAAGTATTGAAATCAATCGACAGCACGATCGCCCATCTCAAAACCTCCCGTGAAAAAGTAGTTAAAGCGAGTCCGCTACTGCCCAAACGAGACGAAAGCGTATTTTCATCAGTTGAAGCGCTAATTCCAGAACTGCTGGCAGACATGAAGAATGACCTTAGCCAATACCCGTTTGTGCGAGAGTTTGTGCTTCTTAGCGACGGATGGATTTATGATGCCAACCCGAACAACATCATCTTTTCTTACTATTTTGAACAGCACCCCTATTTAAGAGGCAAGCTGAGAATTTTGGAAAATCACGCGCTCGTTTATGAAATTACCTACAATGATGTTCTTCGATTTGTGATGACCGAAGAGCTTGCCGCCTACTTGCTAGAGGATTTTAATGGAGAGAGTCAGCCTAAGATTTCCAGCGATCGCGAATGTAACTGATAAGCTCACTGGGATCGTCGAGGCTACGGGTTGAGTTTCCAGCGCGGATGAAGAAGCATTTTTTGGATTGCCCGTTTCTGTCTTTGAGGATGACGAACACTTCGTGAGGGGCAGGGTTGACGGTAACTTTGCAGATGTCTTGCCCGTTGAGCAGATGGAACGTGATCGCGATCGTGGGTGCTAAATCATTGCCCAATTCTTTGAGGAGTAAATCGCCCATCAGCCATAGCTCGAAGCCGTCGCGGTTTTGTTTGCCGGATTTGAGGGTGCGGTAGTCGTTAGCGAGTCCGATCGCTTCTCCTGCGTCATTGACTCCGATTAACAGAGTGTCGCCTTGAGCATTGAGGAAGCCTGCAACAGTTTTGAGAATACCGCTTCAGAGACATCTAGCACTTCCCGAACGCTTTCTGTATCAGTTTCTTCAACTTCAACATCAAACAATGAGGCGAGTAGCGAATCTGAGTCTTCGTCATTGTTGCGAGTGTCGAGTAACTCTGCTTCTTGAGTGCCGATCGGAATTTCTAAATCCTGCTCGATCGCATACAGATAAATGTAATTCCGCAAGATATGACGCTCTAAGGATTGAATAAAAGCAACTCCTCCACTTTCTAGCCGCTTAAATAAGTTCGTGCGGCAGAATCCCATCAATCGTCGTCCGGCGCGTGACAGTCCCTCAACTAATCGCTGCTCAGCTTCATCACTCTTTGTTTTCGCATTCTTCTTGATCGTGGCTTGAATGTAATTTCCTAATCCGTATCTCGGTAAATTTAATTGATTAATTACAGTTACAACGGAGTCAGAATAAAGCCGAGCATATGGATCATTGATCGGATCTCCAATCTCAAACTTTGCGGTTTTGGGAACACGCTCTGGAAAGTAAGCTCGCGATCCATCCTGATAAGTTAAATATCGTCGCCCGTCTTCATCCGCTTGAGTGTAGTAAGTTTTGATGAAGCTGCGGGTTCGTCTTACCATATAGAGCTTCATTAAGTCTCGCCAGTCGTCTGCATACTCGCTTATCTCGAAGCCGCGCAGCGATCGCACTGGAACTTGATGTTTCCGTTTAAATGCGATCTCTCCGCCAAGCTCCTGTAATAGCCGCTCCGGTCGAATGCCTAAGTCTTTGTCTTCCGGGATAAACAGCCGCAACTGGGCTGATAAATCTAAATAGGTTTTGTTGTAGGGCGTAGCTGTAAGCAAAATACACTTGCTTTCGTTCATCGCAATGTATTCTTGAATCGCTCGATACCGCTTCCCATTTGGATTTCTCAGGTTATGGCTTTCATCAATCAGCACCACGCGATATCGACGCAGGTTTGGCAGTTCGGTTTGAACTTGACTCATCGAGATCACTTCTGCAATCAGCCGATATTCGCGCACATAGTCCCACCACATTGAAACGAGATTTTTGGGACAAATGATTAGGGTTTCTAGAAAAGCATCTTCTTGCAGAATCCGCGCTAGTGCAGACCCGACCATTGTTTTTCCTAATCCCACCACGTCCCCGATCAAAACACCACCCCGTTTGTTAACGTGCTGTGCTGCAATCTGGACGGCTGCACTTTGAAAGTCAAATAGGCGATCGCGAAATTCTTTCGGCACTCGATACTCAGACAACCCAGTGCGAGCCTCTTGCGACAAATGGTAGGCAATTTTCAGATAGATGTGATACGGCGAAATCAGTTCTTCTCGCGCCCAGCTTTCGTCAATCAGTTGGACAAGTTCGGCTGAGATATCTAGGCAAAAGCGATCGCCCCACATTTCTTCAAACCAGCGCTTCAATTTCTCAGTCGCATCATGGTCTAAAACATCAACGTTCAACTCTCCCTGATACCGCAATCCAGCTAACGTCAAATTACTGCTTCCTAAAAAGCCAATGGTTGGTAAATTGGGATTTGCTTGATGAATCAGATAGAGCTTGGCATGAAGCGGATGGCGAAGAAACAGCTTAACCGCCAATTTCTTTGACTTCAATTGCCGACTCAGCCGCCGCAGTCCCGCTTCATCCTCATTTGTCGGTGCACCCATCATTAACTGATCGCGAAACTCCTGCGCTGCTCGTTTCTTGAGTCGGATTGCCTCACGCTGATCAACTTCCCACTCCACATCAGTTAGGGACAGCGCTCGATGAAGCTGCTCACGCGGTAGTGTTTGCATTCCCACAATTAATCGACAACATTCTTGATTGCCATCTGGAAGTTTTTCAATGTAGGAATCGATCGCTTGCCAGCCCCGTAGATTGAAATATCCAACACAAAAATCCGCCCGTTTTGCATCCTTCAACGTTTCTTGCAAGATTGGCAGCAGCTTCAGTTCGATGTTGTCAAAAATTCGTGGCATGGTCGCTCTCGCTGTTGGTTCAAATTCATTCAGTCAAGATTGAATGACTAAATTCAGTCTTTTAGTTGTTTATGACTCAAACTTTTTACCCATCGTTTGAAACTTGCGCTTTTCACCCGCAGCTTTACGCTGACGGTATCGTTCTTTCGCGATCGTCAGCACCTCCTGTAGAATTTCTGGCTTGTCGTTGCACAGCAAATATGCTGCTTCCAGAAACGTTTCTCGTGTGAGGCGCTCGCGACTACACAATCGCTCCAGTTCTTCATCGACTTGCTGTTCTAGTCGAATCGTTCGCCGCACAACTTCAGGAAATGCTTCGACCTCATTGAGTTCCGAAAGAGATTGTTCTACCTTAGTCACTTCCGTCTCTGACAAATGACTAAATTCAGTCTTTACGTCATTTATGTCTTTAACTAATGAAGCATCTCTCAAAGGCACTGTTGCTCTAGAGCGATTTTTTAAGCGGTCGAAAGCGTCCGTCATTTTCCACCTACCAACTTTTGAACGATTTGCTGAAATGGATGCTCAAGATTCGGATGACCTAATTCGTTGAGCATTTTGCCTTGATCGATCGCTTTTTTGAACTGCTCAGACTCCAGAATCGAGGGAAGAATTGGCATTTCTCCCGCAATCTCGCGCATCGTTTCAATACTTTTTTTGCTTTGATTCGCCTGAGTTCGTCCCGTCCAGCGATCGCGAAACGGTAGAACTCCCAGAACTGAACCCGAAAAAGCGTCCATATCTTTAAGCTCTTGAATCAGATCAAGCGTCCGAATGAGCGAATTAACTCCTTTCGAGGACGCTTCAGCCGGAATTAGAACATAATCTGCGGCTCCAACCGTTGTTAAACAAATCTGCGATCGCTGAGGTGGTGCATCAATGATGCAGAACTGAAACAAATCTGAAACTTCCTTCAGTCGTTTTCCGAGTACGATCGCTCCCATTCCGCTTCCAGAAAGATAATCTTGAGCATTATCTAAGGCATCATCTGAAGGCATCAGCCAAAGATTGTCTTGTACTTCATAAATTCCATCCTCAACTGGCACTAGCTTTTTGAGAACCTCTAGCAAGGTCGGCTGATTCGGTTGAACTTCCTGCCCCAAATAGAAGGTCAAACTGGATTGAGGATCGGCATCGATCATTAGAACTCGGTATCCAGCTTGAACTAATGTCCGTCCAAGAAAGATAGAAGTGGTCGTTTTTCCTTGCCCTCCCGATAGCGAGGTACAGGTTAGCGTTTGCATAAAACACCTTTAGCAAAACGAGAAGAGTGTAGAGCAACATTTCTTGCTCAACGTATTAAAACTGCTTTTGGTGAATTATGCAATAGCTGAATTTAGTCATTTAATAAGTACTAATTTCGATTTACTTTCTAAGCGACGAAGTGATCTGAACAAGCGGACTCCAAGTAAATACAGTGCCAGTAGGCTATTAAGCGTGATCTCAAACTGCTAGAATTCGTTGCTGTGATGCCGCGAACTCTATTATCTGAGCTGGTTGTGAAAGCGAAGCGTCCAGCTAAATCGAAAAAGCGGCGACGAACCGCTTTACTTATGCTGATAACTGGCGTAAGTAGGTTTGCTATCTACTTTGGCGAATTCGGCTGAGTTCAGTCACAAACTCTCGAATGGCTGAAGCAACCTCTCCAATCGCACTTTCAGACTGCTTTGAATAAATCGTTCGGTACATCTCTAAAATAAGCTCTGGGGTTGGATCTGCAACATCCAAAACAGAGATTGCATATTGCTTCGCGCAATGCCACTGAATTGCAAATCGTTGTGCTTCAGTTTGCACCGAATTCTGAAAATTCGAGTCAGTCGCAATTGATTCGAGCCAAGCAATCAGATTCACAGCATACTCTGGGTTTGGCACTTGTAACTGTTGCAAAATTTCAACCGTTTGTTGGTGCGCTGATTCAGATGAGTATTGAGACATTGTTTTGTTCTATGTGAATGGTGAAGTGATAAGAATTGATAACAAGCGTCTTCACTAGAAGATTGTGTTAACGCCAGCAAAGACAACCAGACAGGTAATGAAAAGGCTGCGTGAAGTTCGTTGCATTCCGCCCTAGTTCAATGCGAGGATCGCAATAAGAACTCAAAGCAGATTTGACAGCGAGAAAAATGTAACTACGGTAAGCAGAACTATCGCATACCAAAACAGTAGGCACATTCTTAAGAAGTAAGCGACGATCGCACTGCCTAATTTCCGTCCAAACAGGGATCGCAACACATCTTTGATGGGTGTGACAACTTGACGATGAATTACACGATTGAGCGGCAGTAGATCAAGAAATGGGATTTCGTACCCTCTGCAATTCTTGAAGTTAATTCGCTTATAGCTCAGATGCTCAATATCGTGAGCTTTTAGGAATGGGAAAACAACGTCTTGACCCAATAACAAATTGAATGCGATCGCACGTCTTAACGACTTTTTCCAACCAGCCGAATTGATGTAAGCTTTGTACTCGCTCGATAGATGCTTCATCGTTTTACCTGTCCTGATTTAGCAATATTGTCGATGTTTTGACCGATTGCGTTAACCAGTGAACCGAGCGGCAGAATTTGACCCACTAGATAACCTGCTAACAGAGTTCCAAGAAAGTTGCTAATGACTCCTCGATTTCCTCGATAACCGTACATGACTTCTCCTAATACAATCTCAGTATTATTTTCTAACAGTTGCGCTTCAAACGCGATCCCAAACAAGCTGAAGATGCGCTGATGATTGCGCTGATGAATTGCCTGTGTAGCAAAGCTTTTAGAAGCCGTCGCGCATTGAAGCGCAGAGTAGCGCAACGGCTTGCGCTGATACAATGCCCTACAAATCAGTTTCAAATTTATGCTGGCAATCGCTACAAACTCGATAATATCTGGTTAGCTGATTTGCCAGTTTCTTTCTGCCTGATCGATCTTTTGTGTTGCTAGAACTGCATTCGGGACAGTCGAAGTTTGACTTTACAGGCTCTAGGGTTTCCACTTTTTCTGTTGGCTGTTGTGTCAATTTGCTCCAATCACAAACGATTGAATCTGCATTGGGAAGCTCGAAGAAGAAAGCCTTTCCACCTGTGACAATCAGCCCAATTCGATATTCATTCCAACCGTCTAAGCCAAACTCCTCATTTTGGCGATCGCAGTATTCTTTGAGTTTGTCATACTCCTTGCGGAGCGCGTCTTTCTTTGTTTCTAGGGCAGGTGTTTTGTCGATCGCGGTAATGGTAGCAGTCCCGAAATAAACGCAGTTAAAATTGTCGAAGTCTGCCCATTCAAAGCCCTTTTTTCCAGCACTGGGGGACTGTCCGATGAGATAGGCTCTCATGCCGTTGTGCCGCATTCCTTTAGCACAAGTCAGCATAGATTTATTGATGCTGCTATCGCGCTCGGCAAGGATATCGACTTCATCGAAGATGTCGAGTGTTTTAGGGTGGGCAATGTGTTTTTCCAAACGCTGATCAAATTCGGCAAGAAACGCTTTCATGGCTTTGACGCTTTGGGCGGCTCCTTTCGACGCTTTGGGGATTTGCCAGTGGTCTTCTGCGGAACCGTCCATCGGGTCATGCAATCGCACAAAAGCAGGAGCCATCTGATTGGCTTCGACGGCTAGAAGCAAATTGACAAAGATGCCTTTGCCCTCGCCTGTGGATGCCATGATGCGGGTCATGGCTTTTTTCAGGAGCTTCGGTACTTTTGCAGCAAACTGATCGGCTGGAATCCACAGCTTATCGATCGTCGCTTTCGAGTCGGTTTTCGCAGTCTTACGGAACACCATTGCCGTTTTGATGCGATGTGGGTTGGTGCGATCGTATTCAAACTTCAGATCCTTAATGCAACCGCACAAAACGCTGAACTCGTTGCCGCGATCATTGAGTGCATCGATCGTCGCTTGCCCTCTGATTTTGCGATCTCGCAAACTGAGAAAGACATCAAAGCCAGTCCCATCGCTGTAGGGCACAATTTCAGAGGCATCGAGGCAAATGGGCTGCTCACTCTCCCACAAGGCTTTAATCAAGCGATTTGGGCGGGTAAATTCGCCAATCTCATCGAAATAGTAGGGCGATTCAAGCTCTGAGATCCTGGCGCTTGCCGCAATCAGCATTCGATCGCGATCAGAGAGGTCCGCACTGAATTCTTGCTGAACTTCTTGAAAGCCTTCACCTGTGAGATAGGAGAATTTGCCCTGTAGCTCGGCAAATTTAGCGTCATCCTCAGTTCTGAGGTCGTTGTAGCGATGGGCAAGCTGCACATATTCAGCCATTTTTTGCTCGTAGACTTTCTGCAAGTGCGCGATCGCGTCTCGCAGTTCTGAGGCTTCCTTGTCGGCTCTCAGTTTCGCAAGTTCGTCAATGCTGTCGAATCGCGCTTTGTACTCTAGATTCTCGCGCTCAAGCTGGCGAATTTGCTCATGCAATTTCTCACTCTCTTGAGTGTGGTTTAGGATGATTGCATCAAACTTCTGAATCCATTGTTGTTTCTGACCCTCGAACCCTGCAACGGTCGATCGAAGCTGGTCACATTCAGCAAGGGTTGATCTAAGTTCAGTTGCACCTTGATCAAAGGCTCGTTTGACTTCCTCGTATTTTGTCCTCAAATTCGTGTCTGCGCTGATCTGCGATCGCAGATCAACCAGTTTTTGTTCGTAGTAGTCCTGACGGTCTTTTAAGCCTTGCTCAAGACGGTTCTGAGCATCACTGAGAGCGGTTTCAGCCTTTAGCTTCTGTTGTTCAAAATTGTTGCGCTCGGACTGCAATTTGCGAATGGTTTGATCTCGATTCAATCCTCTGTAGGACACCGCAAATCCAACTCCTGCCATTGTGCTGAGTGTGGCAATCTGAGGGCTAGGAAGAATCGTGTTGGTTGCAAGCGTGATGACGGCACTTGCAGCGATTCCGCTAACTGAAACCGTTTCTGCTAATTGATTGAGCAATTCTCGATTTAACATGGTTCTAGTTCCTTCGTGATGGTTGGGACTGATGAGGGGCGCTCTAACGCCCCTTTCGGATTTAGGCGGCGATCGCTTGAACATCTACGATCGGGTAGCGGGTATCGCGTTCAATCATCAACTTCTCGGTTTCGCGTTGTGCCATTTCTGCCTGTACCTGTAACCCTTGCAGTTTGGCTTGATAGCCAACGTTCAGAATTGGCAGCTTGTCGGTTTCAAATCCAAGTTTGAGTTGCAATTGCGATAATTCTGCTTGCGAAATTGCGGTTTGCGTTTGCGCTTTCTGGAGCTTTACACCTTCGTTGCGAACCTTTTCTAGTCCAGTCTGGTACTTGAGCAGGGTTTGACCTAATACGGTAGCTTCTACACCCGCAGTCACAACGTTGTTTACGAGTCGAAGACCGTCTTTCAGGTTGTCGATCGTGTTCATTTGTTCGCGATAAATCTGCGCGTGTTGCTCTCGATCTGTATCAGAGGTTCTTGCGATTACTTCAGTCGGGGCAAATCCGCTTTCTGGTGTACCGATCGCGCTTTCTGCCAGTTCTTGAAAATTCGGCAGATTAACATTGAAATTTTGAGGAAGCTGAAAGGGCATAGTATCTTCTCCTAGACAAGTTCAATTCCGTACTGTGCAAGAAACTGATCGATTGCGGTGGTATCTGGTTTGTTTTGTACGGATTGATCAGTTCCGGTGAATGGAATCACATTGTTGGATTCTTTGCGTTCTACATTTACCTTGTCGGGTTCGCCCATTACGGGAGTTACTTCGATCACTGGCATCTCGGTCACTGGATTCACTTCTGATTTTTTGCCTCTAGGCATAGCGCTTTCTCCCTGCTGTTTGTTTAATTGATTCCTGAAGCAATTCTTATCGCTTGTTCTTTGCTATAGCCTTGCTTGATCAACAGTCGAACTAAAGTTTCTTGTTCTTTCTCAACAATGGCTTCATTCGCGATTCGTCCCAAACGAGTTAGCTTTTCTGCTTCTTTAGCAGCATCTTGATCGGCTTTTAGGGAGGCATTCAATTGCTGAATTGGTGAAGCATCAATTTCAACGAATTCGCGGGTTTTAGGCGCGTCAAATGGGTGTAGAGAAACTTCAAAGACTTGCCGTCGCACAATTAATGAAGAGCCGTCCGCTAATTGCTGTTCGTTGACAATTTCACCGTCGATCGCATCCGGCTTTTTTGCAGTTGTAGACTTAGCCTCTACCGCACCTTCTTTGATCATTTGAATCAAAATTTCAGCGTTTTGCACCCAGAAAGTACGCGAACCTTCGCGAATAGGCTTGAAGTCTAAATCTGGATATTTTCTTGCAGCTTTGCGTCGCAGTGCCAAAAATTGATCTGAGGTGATACTGTACTGTTGGCAAAAATCAGAAACAGTAATTGGCTCTTCTGAAATAGCATCAAGTGAAACGTCAGGCGAATTCGGGTGAAGTTCAATTACGTTTCTAGATGAATTGATATCTGAAACGTCAATTTCATCGTTGCTCAAGTCAGTTTTAGATGGACTGAACATCATAAGATGTCTCCTCAAAGTCAGTTGAAGATCGAGTAATGTCACCCGAATGCTATAGGTATAGCATAATCTTTCCTAACTAGGCTGTTTTATTTCATTACTGTGGCTTATGATTTCTGTCAGGTGATATAACGTTGTTCTATTTGTGAGAAACTTTGCTATGAGTATGAATACAATTTTCTAGAATGGCGATCAAAGAACTACGAATCAACCATGTTCTCTTGGGAGATGACGATTGGGACAAGCTAATGCAAGCGTGTGAGGAACTGGGATATAACAAATCTTCAATTCTTAAAAACGCTTTGCAGGCTTACTTCAAGCGCTACCGCGATTTCTATGTCAAGGCAGGAATCGCAGATGCTCAAGCGAGAGGCATCACCTCATCAGAACATTTTCTAATTCTTCGAGATCGTTCTGAGGAGGACCTGCCCACTTATCTCAAATCTTTGCCGTTATTTGGACAATCCCCGATTGATACCATTCCACCAATACCAATGGAAGAACGGTATCGCCGCAAATACAACACGATCGAACTTTCTCGCTATAACTACGTTCTGTTGCGCGTGGGACACATCGTTCATCGAGATAGCTACCCACAGATGATCGGACGAATGGTTAGAACGCACTTAATAGACAATTGGGAATCCGCCTATTTGCCCCAGATTGAACGAGACGCAAAAGAAGATTACGAATAGGAGAAACAGCAATGGAAGTGACACAAAGTAGTGAACTCACCTTAGAGAAGGTCAATCAAGCGGTTGCAGCGATTCTTGAAACACTTGGCAATCCTGAAACTGAGCTTCACAACCGAGCGCTTGCTGCATTTCAGAGCGGCGACCATCAGACCGTAAAGCGGTTGGCATCAACTCATTTATCTGATTACTACTGCAAAGCACTTAGCTACTTGGGAGGAGCGCTGAAACTCACACCCAATACTGATACGATTCTCGCTGAGAGTGCAAGAAGCGCAGCCGATCACGTTAAAGAGAAGGCACTGGATCGGCTGGGGGCTGAGATTGAAAAAGCACTCAGTTGAAGAATTTAAGCCATCATTGACGTAGGCAGTAGCGAGGGCAATCGCCATGACGCAAGCGAAATCACGGTTCAGAACGTTTGAGGAGTATGCAGCACTAGACCCGTCTGAACTGCCAGAGGGCAATTATGAGTTGGTCGATGGGGTAATCGTTGAGATGGGCGCTGAGAACGATGGGAATGTATTGATCGCTGGGTTTCTGTTTTCTGTGCTGCTGCAATTTGTTCCGCACTATCTCATGCGTCGAGGAACTGAAATTCGGGTCTCAAGCACCTTGGTAACATCTCGCTACCCCGATTTGATGGTAGTGACAGAAGAGATTCATCAAGCGCTGAAGCGAGATCGACGATCACTGATTGAATCGGATCTGCCTGCTCCGAGACTCGTCGTTGAAGTGGTTTCGCCGGGGGAGCCTGGTAGTAATAATTACGATCGAGACTACGTTGAAAAACCCAAAGAGTACGCGAAACGGGGCATTCCTGAGTTTTGGATCGTTGATCCGTTGCGAGAAGTCGTGCTGGTGCTGTCTCTGGATGGCAAAGCTTACAAAGCATCAGAGTTTCGCGGGAGCGATCGTATTAAATCTTCAACCTTCAAGGCTTTGAATTTGACAGCGCAGCAAGTTCTTACAGCCGGAGAGAGCGAGTAGGGATGTTTGTGCAAAACAAGCCACACTTAGAACTAATCAGGGGCGCAAGCTCAAGGGGGAGAATAGAGACATCTCTTGATGATGGGTGTGTGGTGGAAACGAAACACGATAACCAGGCAGAATTTAGACGGCTTGAGGAAGAAGACCGCTGGATAATGGCGGCTTATGCTGTAGCGGCTGGGGCGCTTACCGCAAGTGTTGTCATTCCTGAGCTTTTCTTAAGGACGAGTAGTTTCTTAGGTGGCACGATCGGGTCTAGATTTCTCTTAACGCGAACGCAAAAAGTCAACAGCATCCTCAGAAACGGAAAGGCATTGGATGAAGCCTTCCGTGATCAAGAGATTCAAATTTTTACTGATTTGCCAGTGCCGGATCACGGCAGGCTAGACCTTTTCATCAAATTTCCGTTACCGCCAAAGAAAACTGTCTTTACGATTGCTCTCCGCAGTCAGGGCAAAGGAACAGTTTTTTACAATGAGCAAAAAGAAGCTCTTTACATTAGGACTGGAAGCAGTGGTTTAAAACCCTGGAAGCCTGATCATATTGAGCGATTAGCACTGCAAGAGTTTTGGCTTAGAATGAATCGCCAAGCAGAATTGTTTGGAACGTCGTCACGCGACAGAAACCGCTCTGCGGTTAAACTGTTGGTTCTGACGGGGCAGACAAGAATCGGACAGCACTCAGACTCGTTGTACACCACAGTTGGTGATCAACGAGTTCTGCTGCTCCGTAGACGTTCAAGTATTTATGTACTGGAGGAATCTCAACTGCTACCATTTATTAAAGCTTGGCTAGTCCCAACAGGGCAGTAAGCTCTACTCGCTAAAAAACCCCAACGTCACGAATTGTGACAGATGAGGTTTTCAGCAAATTGATTCAATTTGAAATCAGGTCGTAAAGTTTGAACGGCTTTCCCAGACCTTTTCCCAGTTGCAGTTTGAATGCTGCAACCCCGTAGTGCAATGATAGCAAAAGTAGCCACTTGGTATCAAATTTCTCAGAACCCCTATCTAGACTAGGTTTTGAGGCTCTACGCGGCTTGTGAGGTTTGGCGCACCTGGTTTCTGTTCACTCATAGAACGAAACCTAGAGCATCCAAAATCATGTATCTGAAACAGCTACCGCCGTTTGACATTCGGCATTTCATCGATCATCTACAGCCCGCTACAGGAAAAGGAAAGAAGGGAAAATTCATCTGCCCTGCCTGCGGAGAGGACAACTTTTCAATCAGCAAAAAGCTGAACAGCCATAACGTTCCCAATTTTGGCTGCTGGAACGACAAAACCGAACAGCACAAACGCGAGATCAAGGAAGCCTTGCGTCCCTGGTCAGAAGTTGTAGACAATCAGAAGGAAACAGTGCGAAAGGGAAGCTACAGCCTTGCTCCCGTTGCTGGGGAATGGGTTCGCGGCACTATCACGCCCTCAAAGAAACCTCCTAAACCCGCTCCCTTGCCATCTGAGGGCGTGGTGCTGGCTCGACTAGCTGAACCTGTTACAGATAGCCCCAAGCCACAGCGGAAACGCAGCAAACAGCATGGGGAAACGCTAGTTTGGCGGTTTGAATATTCTTCCTCTCAGTGGGTTGAACGGGTTCAATGGGCTGACGAATCGAAGCCCAAAGGCTACGACAAGACCTATCGTCAGTGGCATTCAGCAGAGGAAGGGGAAGAAGTGCCGGTCTGGGAAAATAGTGAGCAGACTGGAACCCGTGAAGCCGTTATGGGTGAGCCTGTTTGCTCAAAAGGTCTAGCGCCCTGGATGCCCTATCGATGGGAAAGCGCGATCGCGGCTGTGCGATCGTGTACTGCAACTTTCCTAGTCGGAGTTGAGGGAGAGCCAGCAGCCGAGATCTACTGGCAACAAGGCTATGCGGCGATCACCCTGCAAGGCTCAGACTGGGGTGAAGCAGCCATTAACGACTTGATCGCACTGCTCAAGGCTGAAAATGTGGGGCTAGTCTACCATCCTGATCACGATACAGCCGGGTACAAGAAAGCAGAACTGCTTCAGCAAGCCTGCGATCGTGCAGGTGTACCGTTTTTAGCGATTGTGCCCACAAATATCGACTCTGACCTAGCGCCAAAGAGCGATGCGGTTGATATGGTCGCGTCGATCGGCGGGGAAGAATTCATCAAGCGGCTGGAAGCTGAGATCCATCGTCAAGTCGAACTGCGGCAGCACCAGGGCGGCGGTAACGAGCCTCCTTTCAACGGCGGGGGCGGCGATGATGGCGATGGCGGCGGGGATGATGGCAACCCAGACAACCCGTTTAGACAGGTTTGTGCAGACATGGGGCTGAATTTTCAATACTGCTGCACCCGTCAGCAGTTTGACGGTTCCGCCTACCGAGTTCTATTTGGTGGGGAAACAGGCGATTGGATTGTGATCAACTCTGCCTTTTATTGCTGGAATGGACGCTACTGGGAACACAAGACCGATACCGCGATCAACAAGCTGATCACCGACTATGGGGCAAAGGCATTCAAAATCAATATCCCCCGATACGGACAACCGTATATCACTCGTCCCTACGAAGATAACAAGCACAAGGAATCTGCTTTCAAGTATTGCCGCTCCAGACTTGAGCGAGAAACGCTGACCACCAACGCGCATTTGTTGGCATTTAACGATGTGACCGTTGATCTCAGGACTGGTCAAACAATGCCTCACGACAAGGCATTTCTGCTGACGACCGTGATTCCGCACAATTACCAGCCCAGTAGCGAATGCCCTGAAGTCTTCCTCAAGTTTGTGCTTGAAGCGTTTGGTGCGGATCAACTTGCAAAAATTCGCGCCCACACATCAGCTTTTCTCGATCCAACCGCCCCCTATGGGCGGGTTCCTCACCTGATTGGGAAATCGGGCGGCGGTAAAGGCACTTTGGGGCGGTTCTGGAATAGCCTGCTTGGGGAAGAGTGTTCTGGTAGTTCAACTGCATTCTCTGACCTATCTACACCAGAAGGTAGGCATCAACATCTGACTGGCAAGCGCATTTTCGGCTTTGCTGACGTTGGCGGTTTTGTGCAAGGGCTTCAGGCGTTTTATGAACTGGTAGACAATGGAGCCATGACCGGGCGGGCGCTGTTTAGCCCTGTCGCTTATCAAAAAACCTGGAACATTCGCTTTTGGATTGGGTCTGTTTCACATCTACAAATCGAAAATGCTGCTGACGGCTGGGGTCGTAGAGTTGATCCCATTGCTGTGATTGAGCGGCTAGTGATTGCCGATCCCAATCTTGGCGCGAAATTGCAAGCGGTCAAGGCAGAAGTGATCGCGTGGGCGCTGGCAATGCCCCGGTCGGAGCGTGATGCCATCCTGCTTTCGCCTCCCACCAGCGATCGCGCCAAAAATCTCGTTCTGGATGCAGCACTATATGGCGATTCTACTAAGAGCTTTGTCGATTTGTGCCTGCGCCCAAGTGCTGATCCGACCGAGACTGTTTCTCATGCCCAACTCTATGACTGGTATCGGGCTTATTGCCAGCAACACGGCTATACCCATCTGGGACAAACCAAATTTATTTCACACTTGAGAACCGTGTTGTCTCGAAACTACGTCGATCGCGGCTGGAGTCCGATGGTTGAGGGCGAACGCAGCCGCATCCCTGCTCATTGGAGGGGCATTACTCCTGTGCCAAGAGTGTTTGTGTCTTCGGGTGGGGGTAATGCGGAATTTCCCCAAAATCCAGAATGGACTTGCTTGAAAGCTATGTGTGTCGAGGGCGGGCTTGAGGAGTTTGAGGCTTACTGGAATCCACCTGATATTTCACTCTCTGAAACGCCAGAATCCTTACACAATGCGGGTGTCCAGGGTGTCCCGCCTCAAAATTCTGAAAATCAAGGGGTGGACAGCCTGAAACCTTTATACAGTGCGGGTGTCCAGGGTGGATCAACTGTTCAGGGTAAAGGTTTTGAAGTAGATTTGAAATCAAATGATGCCAGTCTACAAGTTGAGGAAGACTCTTTAAGGGTCAAGACTCTGGACGGACAGGCTGGACAGAGTGGACAGGTAGGCGTAGAGCCAGTTTCAGCCGATTCAGCAAATTTGGACAAAGCGGACAGGGTGGACAATCCTACTCTGCTGCCTCAAGACGTAGTTCAACGAGCCGTAGACCGGATGGCTTTAATTAATTCGGTTGAAGCCTTCCAACAGTTCTACGATCGCTTTGAGCGTTGCTCTCAGGGTCAACAGCAGCAAATTCTCGATGCTTTTACGACTCAAGTTGACGATGATGAACAGCAAGTGCGGTTCTACGAATGCTGGCAGCAATTTGAGACTCCAGAGACGGCAGCAGAACCCGTTCAAGAGCTTGAAACTGCCCAAGAGCCTGTGAAGCCTGCGAGTCATAACAAGTGGGTTTACGCTCGGCTGCAAGCAGGTGGTGAAACGTTGGTTAGAGTTTTATCTGAAAAGCCCAATAGTATTACAGTTCACGTTCCTGGAACTGGCAGCAAATCGATCAAGCCATCGGAGGTGATTCGAGTGTCTGACTACACGGGTGATTAATCGGCGATCGTACCAGTTCTAGCTGTAGAGGCTCATCGGTTTCTCCGGCTCACTAAAAACCCCATTAGTAAATGAGGTCAGGCGCGTGTGCCTTTAATCCTCATAGGCTGTTGGTCGGTCACAACGGAGGCAATCTGCAAGTGTGCGATCAGCCTTTCGTAGCACCCGCGATTGTCACAGTGTTTGCACTTTGGCTGATTCGGCTTTTTGCACTCTCACGCAAAATTTCATTGCAATCGATAAGAACATTGCCGCAATTATTGCAAGTTGAGGTAGATTCAACTTGAATACGCATATAGATCAATAAATTGGATAGGAATTGAATCGGCAGTACTTCAAAATGCCCCAACCCTTATCGATCGGGGCACATATTCGAGTGTTAGAAGTTATCGGGAAACGCCATCTTGTTCAGCACTTGAGCGGCACGAGGGCGAGTGCAATTGCGGTTGATCGCGATCAGACCGATGGCGTGTTCGATAGTGAGTTGGTCGTTCATGGAGAGGTGAGTGAGTTTGAGCAAATCAACGGCGTGGTCAACGATCGCGGACTCGAAGGATTGTGCGATCGTTTATTCTGATAAGCAGCGACCATTCTCGTAGGCACTGCTAATGTTTTTACTTGAGAGTCCACCGCCCGAAAATCCCGATCCCCTGTTTTTCCTCAGTTTGGGCATGGGATCTGCGATCTACTTTTGTGTGTGGTTACTCGAACAAGATGGGTTGCGCGTTCCGCCCTTCGATCAGCATCCTGATGGCGACGGCTCTCTCAGGTCGAGCGGGTTGACTGCCGAAACTTGGCGAACGTGGATGACAAGAACCGCGCTGCTGATTGACCAACGCCGCCTCTGGCGATCTGACCTCTTCGCAATGGAAACACAGGAAGAGCAGCTTTTTGCCTTTGAGCAGGACCAGCAAGCGATCTCAGCCGTGTACCCAGATCTAGAACTACCGCCCTTTGATGCGCCTGCGTTAACTGAACAACTGGATCGACATACGGTTTGGCAGGACGAGCAATTTGAAAAGATTCAAGCCGCTCTTCGCTCTGTTTATGGAGAAACGACTCCGCCCGATGTTTTTGCAGGAGACGAAGAACTCGCGGCGTGGCAAGGCGTACCCGCAGTGACAGAACGTTTACATGAGTTGCGCTCTGAGTATCCATTTGCTGAACGAGAGCGATCATGGGTGACGTATCAGGTTGATCGAGAGACAGGCAATCCGAGCATTGAAGAAATGGCGATCGACACTGAGCGATTGCCGGAATTAGTGCGATCGCATTGGGAGCGGTTGGGTGTACTCGAACTTCACTTGATTGCATATCCATATCTGATCGAGTATGCAATAGCGCCGAATGCGATCGTGTTATCGCTCTCGCCTGACCCTGTAGCCTTTCGGCGGCTCATAGCAATCGATGAACTGTCGCCCACAATTAAATTGACGCAGATGTGATTTTGTTTACTCTTTCTCTTTCCATTTTTGCGGATATGAGTAGACTGGCATTCGGGGCATTGCATGAGAACCACCCTTAATTCATCTTTCTATTATGCAACGACCGCTTTTTTGGACTCTATGCAGTGTTCACATCATCTAGTCTGCTCTCTAGCTTCGTTACCACCTCCTAAACTGCTACTCACTCCGAAGCGCTTGTACTACATTTACCTGAGTGGCGCGGAGAGCAGGAAAGAAACTTGCTCCAACGCCAACCAAGAGTGCTGAACTCATTGCCAAAACTGTATTGTTGAAAGAGAATTTGTAGGGGGCAGGAAAAACAGTGCTGGTTGCCACGTAAGTGATGCCGTGAACGGTAATAATTGCGATCGCACCGCCCACGACACTCAGACAAGTAGCTTCTAAAATAAACTGCATCATAATTTCAAACTGAGTTGCCCCAACTGCCCGACGGATACCGATTTCTTTAGTCCGTTCGATCACAGATGCGATCGTGATGTTCGCAATTCCAACTCCACCAATTCCTAGCGCCACTAATCCAACCAGCATCAATGCTGTAGACGCGATTTTTTGTGCTTCCTGCTCTCTAACTAAATCCTTTGCGTTATCAATAATCATTACTCTCGCTTGCGGATAGCGTTGTGATAGGACTTGTTCAATCTTCTCTGAGAGTTCTTTAATGTCTTCGAGTCGATGAGCGCTAATCTGCAAAGTACTGTATTGAAATCCGCCTTGAATGGCAGTGGCATAAGGTTCTGTAAGCCAAATCATTCCTTCTGATCGCATAAACTCTGAGCCGCTGGATTTCGTCTGTGTTACTCCAATAACAGTAAAGCGATTACCAGAAGCATAAACTGCCTGTCGGATTGGGTTCTGTCCTGCAAACAAGGTTGCTGCTAACTTTTGATCAAGAATGACTACTGGACGGTATTGATCAAAATCCGCACGATCGAAGAATCTTCCCTGAACCATTCTGCGCCCAGTTGTTTCTAGATAGTTGAGAGAAACACTGTTCGATTCGATCTCTTTCGCTTCCTGACCTTCAAACTGTACGGAGCGAATACTAAACACCCGACCGACTTTACTGATTGATCGAATCAAGGGAACAGCTTGCCTTAATGCTTGTTGATCTGCAACTCCAAGTTCGGGTGGCAGAGTTTCGGCTTGAGGTTGCACAAACGGGACAATATAAGGCTGGTCTCGATCGGCTAACTTCAACGCAAGCTGTGTGCTGCTAATTGTTTGAATGTTTAAGGTGGCATTGACAGCAGCAACACCCATAAACACACCGAGCGTTGTGAGTCCCGATCTCATTAAGTCATTCGCAAGAGATTTCCAAGTTGTACCCAGCAAATCGCCAAATGAGAGTGTCATAGAAGCTTCTCGAATGAACAGCAATCTTGATCAACTTGCACTACGGTTTTGCGCCTTCAGGAGATACTTGAGGTGGGCTACCCAGTTTGAGCGGTGTTCCAACCGTAAGCGGCAGACTTGGAGAAGCGAGTACGATTTGATCGTTCTGATTTAGTCCGGATGTCACCTCGACTTGCTGTAAGCCTTGAAGTCCTAAAGCGATCAATTGTTTCTGTGCTTTCCCTTGAGCATCTTTTACCCAAACAAAGGGTGATGCTTCAGTGCGCTGAACTGCTTCAGGCGGAATTGCAACCACATTCTGCCGCTGGTCAGTGATCACCTCAACACTTACTAAGCTTCCGGGAATTAGTGAAGTGCTAGGACGATCAAGCATGACTCTGGCTTCAACTTTAGCCTGTTCATTGCCTAATCCACCAGAATTCATCCCTGTGTTACTGCTTTCGCCTTCTCTTGGAGAGGTTGCTTGCGGCGATAGACTGATGACTCTTCCCGTGAATGTTTTAGCGTCTGGTCCAATTACACTCACTTTTGCAGGCTGGTTGATCCGAACTTTCGCTGCATTCAGCGTCGTTAGTTGTAACTTCACAACTTCTTTTGCTGGATCGCCGATCGTCAGTAAATTGCTTTCAGTTTTCGTTCCGTCTCCGTTCTTCACGTTCACCTTCAACACCATGCCACTGATTGGAGCCGTAACAATACGATCGCTCAATTGCTGCTGCATCCCGATGAGTTTCTCTTGTCCTTTGCGGGTTTCAAGTTCAGACTTTTGCAGGTCAGTTTGAGAATCTTTGAACTCCGTGTTTGCTTTTTCTAATTCGTCTTGAAATCGCTGAAATTCGGAGCCAGAAATCGCGCCCTGGCGAAATACATTTTGTGCTGCTTGATACCTTCCCGTTGCTAGTTTAAGCCTCTGTTGAGCTTCGTCTACTTTGTCACGATTACGGGCAAGATCAAGCTGAAATTTGCCCGTTTCGACTTGCTGAGTTTGTAATTTGTCTTGAGTTTCACGATCACGCAAAATCAGCAATGCTTGTCCTTGCTGAACGCGGTCGCCTTCTTTCACATTGACTTGCTCAACAGTCACGTCGTGCGGCGATTTCAGGGTTTGTTGTCCACCAAGCTCAATCGTGCCACTTTCTGTCACGGTAAGTTCAACATTGCTCCTGGTTACGGGAACAAGGACAACGGGAACGGCTTCAGAAGGGCGATTGAAGAAGCGGCTGTATCCAAAGCTCGCAGTGCCAATGATACCCATAGCACCAAGCCCAATGCGCCAAGAAAATCGCCTTCTACCCTGCACAAATTTAGTCTTAGTGGGTGGAGATTGTTTCTCAGGTACTAAGTTCTCTGCTGGTCTAGCGTCTGTTGATTTGATATCTGTCATGGCTACCTTTGCCTAGCTTTTAATTTGTCTTTAACCTTTAGCTTTACTTCCTTTAACTTCCTACAGTTGACAGTTCGTATGATGGGTATCCATCATACAGAGCTTATAATTAAACTATCGTATGTGTACATACGATAGTTCAATTTAAGTAATAATCTAGAAGGCTAGAAGTTTTCTATTGTAAGAAATTAATACAAGTGTATGACCAAATAGATCACTATGTGCTTTGGTTAGAGCGTGCATCAGAGCAGACAATGCTCTCAAAATTTTCTCAGTCATTGGTATATAGAGTAAATTGGCAAGGATGAGTTGGTCAAATCCTATTAATGGAGTTTGCAGTTAGCGACGCACCGAAAATTCAATCAAGGTCAAGACTTCTAAGAATATAGTTCACTAAGGGCGGGTAATGAGAGCAATTGATAGACTCTGTATCTTATTTGAGTGACTGTAATTTCAACATTACCTTGAGTGGCTGGAACAACTATAAGCGACAGAATCAGCGGAACGTTTCAGAATGTATGTGCAGCCAAGCTAAGTATCAACTCCAAGGATACTAACTACGGCAATAGCAATGCGCTAGTCCAAGAAGCGGTAGATTTTAGAAACTCGTTTAATTGATAAATCCAAAACAGATTGACTGTCAGGAGTAGATTTTTCTTCCGGCTTAATATCCTTCGTCTCTTGCATAATCTTCCTACTCAATAGCCTTCGAGTCTCTATGTTTTCTAACATAATATTGACTACTTAGACTAGGTAGATTTTTTGCGTGATAGCAGAAAATCGATTTGAAATCCATGTTCTACAAGACTTTCAATTCCTCATTAATCAGAGGCTGAGATGCCTATCTATAAAACTTTTAATTGTTTCTTGAGATTAAAACGCAAGGTTTAATTAGTAAACACCCTACACTAAATAATTCATTTACTAGCATTTGTTTTTTGAGCCGCTTCTGCCTGAAAATTTGTCCTCTTTCAATACCTCAATCAGGTTGGGCAATCTTTGATGAACAAGTATCGATTGAGAAATTCCGTAGCTCAAATGGGTGATAGACAGAATTAACAAGCACAAGCTTTATTAGAGAAAAGTAGCAAATAAAGCAAATACTATTGCTAATTCTTATCAATACGATTCAACTTCTAGAAGAGCGAGAATTACAGTATATTTTTAGGGTCTTTAGTCAGGTTTACTAAGAATTAATTTTATGCGGCGGCTTTCCTAATGAGTTAGATTTTCAATATGAATCATTCAACAGGTAATGACGAGGGGTTGTGCTCTTCAAATGGTTCAGCACAACTAACTGTCCGCGAATGTGAAGTTCTTCAATTGATAGTTGCTGGAAAGAGTAATAAAGAAATTGCTTCTTGTTTAAATTTGGCAGAGCGTACAGTCAAATCGAATATCAGTTGTATTTTGCAAAAGCTGTGTGCCAATAATCGTGCTCATGCTGTGGCTATTGCTGTCAAGATAGGAGCAATAAAAATATAAGCTTTCGCGCGCTTTAAATGTTTTGTTGTGACAGTACTAGAGGGTGTTATGTACTTTTGTAGCACCCAAGCTAGAGAGGGAATTCAGCTCATATTAGTAATTTTGATAGATGATTGAAAGTAGCCCATAGAGCCAACTGTTTTCAAAGTGGATAACACCCTTTAGCAGATAAGAGCCGAAAATGAATGTGTAGCTAGCAATTCTCAAGTCAATTGCCAACAGCAGATTTTACTTGTCTTGAGATTACATTGACTATCGTGATTGCAAGAACGTTAATAAAGATATGATCTTTTGTACGTTGTTAGGCTTTTTTTCTTCCTATATTCTGTACTTCAGGTTGATTAAAGAAGCGATAGACACTTCTATCGAAATCTATCGAAAATCAACTCTTCGATAGTTAGTAACGATTAACAACATCTTGAAATTGGAGAACCAGTTATGTTACGCAGGAATTCATTGATTCCAACCACTGTGCGGCAAGAGTTTGATGTTCAAGACTTACCTGCACGCGCTACTGTCGTGAGCATGGTTGCGTTGAGTAGCATCTATGGTGGCGCTTGTCCCGCTGATGGAGTGGGTCAACCATGTAATGCAGTATTCGGTCCCAGCTGCCGCTGCCCAGGATTGACCTGTGTGCCATATAACATCTTTGTTGGTCCAGCAGGACGTTGCCTTCCTGGATAGATAGAGATTGACTTCTAAAAATCTCTCATTTTATTCTCCTAGATCTGGAAAATAAGAAGTTGAGGTTGCCAGGTAACCAGAAAGAATCTGGAATACTCTTACAAGCTAGCCAATATGTGTGATTTCACGACAAATCAGCATAGTCTATCCATAAGAGCATTACAGTGATTTTTCATTACCTGGCAGATCTAGCTACTAGTAGCATAGTTTGATCATTCTCCTGACAAACTAGGGGGTTGGTTCTCATCGCAAATTTGTTTACATACTATGGGGCAATTCTATGACGTTGCAGAGTTTGCAAGAACATGTAGGGCGAGAAGTTCCCGCTCTGGTCACTGTCAACGGCGATGCTTTTGACTTACGCGAAGCTCTTCGCCGTTTCATGTTTGATGATGTAGAAATTTATTTTGGCAGATTTATCATAGAATTGCTTGTTCGCCAATATGCCCTTCAAAACAACCTCAGCAACTCCACAGAAGAATTGCAGGTTGCATCCGACGAATTTCGCTATCATCTTGGGCTGGAATCTGTCGAGAAATTGAGGCATTGGTTGAGAGATAAACATCAAAATATCCTATCCCTCCAGAATCACCTTGATTACTATTTACTGCGTAACAAGGTTCGAGAAAGTATTCCTGACAGGGATGTTGAAGCTTATTTTGCTCAACATCAACTGGAGTTTGACCGAGCTGATCTCTACAGCATCCGTGTTAAGAATCAACAGATAGCTGAAGAACTCTACGCTAAAATCACCGAGGAAGATGAAAACTTTCATTTGCTGGCAATGCAACATTCTCTTGATGAGGAGAGCAAGCCAAAAGCAGGTTATGTTGGTAGAATGAGCCGCAACGAAGTGATTACTGAGATTGAAGCTGCCGTGTTTAATGCTCAGGCAGGAGACATTGTGGGTCCTACTAAAACTGAGCAAGGCTATAACCTGTTTAAGGTAGGTGCCATTTATCCAGCCAATCTGGAAGCAGAGCAAGACACTATTCGCACACTCCTGTTTAACAAGCTAGTTGCAAAAATGCGTATTGAGTCAAAAATTATCTATCCTATTTTTGAGGACCTGTGATGATTGCACACCTCAGCACCTTTGTTGTTGGTCTTGTCTTCCTTATTACAGGAATCGTTAAGGCACTCAATTCTCAATCTTTCATGGTCCAGCTCTTTCGATATGGGCTGTTTCCCCGAATCGTACTACCAAGTGCAATCGCATTTATCGGTCTGGAGTGCGCGTTAGGGACAGCATTAATCCTTCATGATTTCCCTCAGTGGCTAGTTCCTGGAACGATTGTTCTCATTCTGGCGCTCTCTGCACTCACAACTTGGTCCGTGTCCTCAGGGCGTACTGAAGATTGTGGCTGTTATAGCGGATTGTTCGTTATCACTCCTCAGAAAAGCATCTTGCTCAATCTCGCCTACATTCTGCTTTTAGACTTAGCTTGGCTTTACCCAACACCCGATTACCAAACGTACTCCTGGCAGTGGATCGTCACGCTCATCGCCTTGCCCATCGGTAGCCTCCTCGGTTGGCGATCGCGATCTAAACCACTGATAGACTTCTCACGACTCAAAGCTGGGAAACGCTGGTCTCCTCAATGGTTGAAAGACAATAACGCAAGCCTACAGCAAGGAACCCACTTTGTCGTCTTCCTCGGCAGAGACTGTCCTTATTGCAAACAATGGGTGCCCTTGCTGAATGTTATGAATACTCAGAAGGATCTACCCAGCGTTATCGGCATTATGTCCCTCAAACCTGAAGAAATCGAAGCCTTTAAGGTGCAACATCTGGTTCGCTTTCCTATTGTCCAAATGGATAGATTACTGTTCGGTTACTTAGTCGATAGCTTTCCCATTGCCGTACTGGTAAACGATGGAGTGATCGAGAATAAATGGCTTGGTGAAATTCCCAAAGAGTTTTTCAACCGAATCAAACAATTCTACCAGAGTACAGTCTTCTCTAAGTTGAATGTGCGTCAATTCAGCGGCTAGTATACTTATGAATGTTGAGCAGCAACTCCTGCAACATAGCCTCTTTAACTCCCTCCCACCAGCCGTAATTGATGGACTGGTGAAAAAGGCGATCTTAATTTCTTTCCAGTTGGGGGACATCATCCTTCGTGCTGGTGAGCCTGGAGAGGCGTTTTATCTGATTATCGCAGGCAAAGCGAGAGCAGTGACTTATGATGCTGTCAACCAACCCATCACACTGGCGATTCTTGGCATGAATGATAGCTTTGGGGAAGCATCTCTACTGTTTCAAGAGCCTGTTGAGTTCACGATTCGGGTAACTGAACCTCTCACACTTCTCAAGTTGAGAGCGACAGACTTTGAGTGGCTCGTGCGTCAGTTTCCTCACTTTCGGAAGGATTTAGAAGTTCGAGTCCACCAGCAAAGGGAATTGGCATTTCTTAGGAAACTTGAATCTTTCTCTGCTCTAAGCTTGCTAGAAAGCCAAGCGCTATTCCAATCCGTTGAAAAACTTCATGTAAAGTCAGGTGAACTTCTGTTTCAAGAAGGCGCGATCACCAATGCCGCTTTTATTATCCGTGAAGGGCGTATTGTCCTGATTAAAGAAGGCACAAATCAAATAGCTCTAGCCACCTTAAAAACAGGTGATCTTTGTGGTGAAACTGCCTTGCTGGGTCAATCCACATATTCAACAAGTGCCATTGCTCTTGAAGATGCCGTTGTTTGGTGTCTGGATCAATTGGTCTGTTCTCAACTGGTTGCCAATGCACAAGTCCGAGACTACATCACCCAACTTGCGAAACATCGTACTTTACAACAGCAGGCAGTTTTAGCGAGTCCACGTCCACTACATAAGGAACCTGACCCATTCTCCACGTTTCAGTTCAAGAAGGTCAAAGTTGGAGAAGGATGGTTTTCCCGTCACTACCTGTTTGTCCAAGTTGGAACACCGGTGCTCGCGGGAGTTGCTTGTCTTGCGCTGATTGATCGTCTTTATCAGCGACCGCGTAATCTGCAACTTATCATCCGCAAACAGCTTCAGAAAAATTGCCCTGACACGTTAGTGACCATTAGTCAGAAGGCGGAAGCATGGGGATACCTTACACGATTACTGTCCCTAAACGACCAACGGCTCTCGATGGTGATGCTTCCAGCCATAGTGGAAAGTCCTGAGGATCAGTTAGTGGTCATCCTGTCTGTTTCTCGTACGCAGGTCACGCTGGCAAATCCCTTGACTGGAATTAATCTCATTCCTAGACAGAAGTTTGTTCAATCCTGGAATGGCAAATTGCTGAATATCAGTTACATGCCAAATTTTGGCAATTTAGGCAGCCGCTCTAATCAAATTCTGCAACAGTTTCTACCCATGCTCCGTCCCTATGGACGAGTTCTGGTATGGATTGGCATCATCTCCCTAATCTTACAATTGTTGGGTTTAATTGCGCCTCTATTCACTCAAGTTACGATCGACAAAGTGCTTGCTTACAGCAACAGCTCTTTACTCCAACTCATGTTGCTCGGAATGCTAATCGTCACAGGTGTACAACTTGCAAGTGGTGCTTTGCGTGAAATATTGTTGGCACATGCTCTCAAACGCCTCAGTGTATCGATCACCATTCAGTTGTTTAATCATGTTCTCTCTCTACCCCCACAAATCCTCTCAAAATGGCGAGTTGGAGATTTCACGATTCGATTTGAGGAAAACGAAAGGCTACTGCAACTAGTGACCCAAAGCGGTTTCAAAATTATTGTTGATAGTTTAACGGTTCTTATTTATCTAGCGTTTCTCTTGAACCAAAATGCTCGACTGACAGGTGTGGCTATCTTGTTCGTTGCAATGTACGGATGCGTTCTGATTATCTCGGCACCGCTACTGCGTGCGAATAATCAGCGGGTGTTTGAATGTCGTCAGGAGGTAGCGTCTCATATGATTGAGGCAATCAGTGGGATCGAAACCATTAAAGCGGTCTCGACGGAAACCCTCTTTTTCAGGCGAGGAAGCACCCTGATGGGCAAAGCGTTAATGACAGAGTTCAAAGGTTCGCTGCTCGCATTCAATGTCAGCTTGATGGGTGATCTGATTCAACAAATTGGGACTGTCGTTATCCTGGCTTATGGCGCTAATCTCACAATCAAGGGTGCCTTGACAATTGGGGAACTGGTTGCATTTAACGCCATGCTGGGCTTGCTTTTGACACCTCTACAAAGTTTGATCGGGGTGTGGGATGACCTGCAAGAGATCCGGATTGCCTTCGAGCGGATTAACGATGTTTTGGTGATCCCGCCCGAACATCAGGACCGGACTGCTGTAATGCCGACGATTTCGGGTTCCGTAAGTCTCAAACAAGTTTGCTTTTGTTACGATGGCAGCGATCGCAATGTTCTATGCGATCTCAATTTAGAGGTGTCACCGGGTCAAAAAATCGCGATTGTGGGCAGAAGTGGCTCCGGAAAAACCACGCTAGCAAGACTATTAAGCAAGCTTTTGCAGCCCACGAGTGGCACTATTTTAGTAGATGGAATTGATATTCGTGATATTGAATTGTCTTCGTACCGCAATCAATTAGGCGTTGTCGAACAGAATGCTTTTCTATTCAATGGTACTATTCGAGAAAACATTGCGAAAGCTGATCCAACATCAGATTTAGAATGTGTTGTGCGAGCCTCTAAGCTAGCAGGTGCCCATGAATTCATCGAAAAATTGTCGATGGATTACGACACTCAAATTGGGGAACGTGGTATTACCCTGAGCGGCGGTCAACGACAGCGTCTCTCGATCGCGCGTGCCCTCTTAACCAATCCCCGTATCTTAATTCTGGATGAGCCTACTGCTTCACTCGACTCAGAATCAGAGCGAATAATCCAAGATAATTTAGAACGGCAAATGGCAAACCGAACCAGTTTTATCTTTGCCCATCGCTTAAGTACTATCTGTGCGGCTAACCTCATTTTGGTGTTGGATCAAGGACGGATTCTGGAGTGCGGTACCCACGCCCAATTAATAGACCAAGGTGGTTTATACGCTAGTTTGTACAGCAGGATATGAATTAAGATGGTGAAACAAGCTTCTCAAACAACTGCTTCAGTTTCAGAGCAAGATATTGCAACGCTAGATACATTTGCTCAAAAAGCGTTGCAGACGAACCAGCTATCGGAAGTCATGATGGTAGAACCTTCGCTCATGCAACGAGGTGCTATCTACTTCATGACCGCTGCTTTAGGAGCGATTTTGTGTTTACTCTACTTGGGGCGAGTTCCAGTTTGGGTGAGCGCACGAGGAAAAATCGTTCCAACGAAAACGACACCGCTTGTAGTAAAGGCAACTGTGCCAAACAAAGATATTGGCTTTATCAAGGTGGGTATGTTAGCACGAATCAAGGTTGATGCCTACCCATTCCAGCAATTTGGTAGTATTTCAGCTCAAGTGCAACAGATTACGCCTGACTCTAGTAACGAAGATAATTTTACTGTAACACTAGGCTTACTTCAAAACTCGATTAAAACTAACGAGCATTCAATACAGTTATTTTCAGGACTCACCGTTCAAGCAGAGGTTCAAACGAGAAATCAACGCTTATTCGATGTGCTATTAAGCAAATGAAAGAACACCCGTGATTGCCTAGCAAGCTGCCTTTGTATCGCATAGCAAGCTTCTGGAAGAATCGTAGCTAAAAACAGAGTTTCCCAGATAAGTTGTCATCTAGAACTTAGAAAAATACGAGGTCGGAGAACGTTGCAATGCAGGTCAGCTTTAAGAATCGCTTCGGCTGTTTTCCATTGATCTATCAGCAAAGCACAATGGACTGTGGTGCTGCCTGTTTAGCAACAATTTGTCGTTACTACGGAAAGCACGTCAGCCTCAACCGAATAAGAGAGTTGGCTCATGTTGGACAGTCAGGGTCTTCCATGCTCCATCTGCTAAAAGCAGCCAATACCTTGGGATATGAAACAGAAGCAATATTGGAAACCTACGACAATTTGGTTCAAAAGCCATTGCCTGCGATCGTGAACTGGCGAGGGTATCACTGGGTTGTCGTTTACAAAGCGAACGATAGAACTGTGAAAGTTGCCGATCCAGGGGAGGGGCTTCTGAACTTGTCCAAAGCGGATTTTCTGAAAGGCTGGACTCGTTACACGCTTTACTTGAAACCAACGGAAGTCATTAAGCAGATCGAAGAGTCAAAACCTACCTTGCAACAGTTTGTTCCCTATGTAAATTCATACAAATACTTAGTGCTGGAAATTGCTTTAGCATCATTGGTGATTCAATTGCTTGGACTGTGTTTGCCAATCTTGACTAAGTTTATTTTAGATAAAGTTGTTATCAATCAAACCTCGTACTGGCTTTTGTATAGCCTAATTGTTCTTTGTACAGTTGTTCTATTAAATGCCTATATCAGTTCTTGCCGTCAGCAACTTCTCTTGTTCGTTTCCATGCGAACAAATCTGCTGATGTTGACTGATTTTTATAAGCATTTGCTCTCCCTGCCCTTATGTTTTTTTGAAGCTCGTAAGGTTGGAGATGTTACGAGTCGGTTCGAGGAAACCCAAAAAATCACCAATTTTTTTACACACATTGGTTTGCAATCTTTCTTGAACGTGTTCTCTGCCATTCTGTATCTGGGACTCATGTTCTATTTAAATAGTGCACTCACACTCGTTGCCTGTTTCTTTTTGGCTTTACACCTCGTTAACCTATACTGGGTTACTCCTCAGATGCAGTATTCCTACCGGAATGTGTTTGAGAAGGGAGCAGATGCCCAAAGCTTTCTGATCGAATCCTTGAGTGGATTGGGCACTATCAAAACTTTGGGGATTGAGTACCCAACCCGTTGGCAGGCAGAAAATCTATATCTTCGTTCTACCAACGCCTATCTACGAACTATTCAACTGGGCATCGTTTCTAACTTGGCAAGCGGAGTCGTCAGTCATTTGAGTGACTCTGCTGTGCTGTTCTATGGAGCGATCATGGTGCTTCAGAGCCAGATGACCGTGGGAGAACTTGTTGCATTTACCCTATTGGCAAAAAGCTTTTCTGCTCCGGTTACTCAACTCGTTGGAATTTGGAACGTTTTTCAAGAAACCTTAAATGCTATTGAGCGGGTGAACGATGTGTTAGAGAGTAAACCCGAATTAAATGTCAAAGCCGCAAAAGAAAACATTAGATTGCCGAATCTACAAGGTCATGTCCAATTTGAGCGTCTGACATTTCGTTATGAATCTGATGGTCAGAGAAATGTCTTGCAAAATATTAGCTTAGAGGTGCAGCCGGGAGAGCGAATCGCGTTCGTCGGTCGCAGCGGCTCAGGTAAATCGACCCTAATCAAGCTACTGCTTGGTTTCTATCCCCCTTCCTTAGGCAAAATTTATCTAGACGGCTTTGATGTTGCTAAGGCTTGGCTACCTTCTCTTCGCTCCCAGATTGGTGTGGTCACCCAGCACAGTGATCTGTTTGAGGGCACCATTCGCGAAAACATTGCTTATGGAAATTCAGGATCCTCTTTGGACGAGATTATTGAGGCAGCAAAATGTGCGGCTGCTCACGAATTTATTAGTCAGTTACCTCAACAGTACGATACTATGCTCGCGGAGAAGGCAGAAAATCTCAGCGGGGGGCAACGTCAGCGGATTGCGCTTGCTCGTGCTCTGGTGAGAAAGCCACGCCTTCTCATTTTGGATGAGGCAACTTCAGCTCTAGATCACGAAACAGAAGCTCTAGTTCTTAAGAATTTAGATAACTTTTTTCACAATCTCACTATACTTTTTATTTCTCATCGACTCTCGACTGTCGCGACGGCAGATCGAATTGTAGTAATTGAAGGAGGCAATATTTTAGAACAAGGAACTCACGAACAACTGATCACAAAGCGGGGTCTCTATTATTACTTGAGTTCCCAGCAATTGCGAGAGGCATAAAGCTCTGGAGTGTCAGATGAAAAGCATCTTGGCGGTATGACATCTCTCAACCCTGCTCTGAAAAAGCATGTGTATTCTCACAACTTCGGGTTCAGACAAACGCGTTCTCTGCTACATTCGGGACATTTCATCGAGATTTCTCTTCTACTTCTTTAGGAGTAGAAATATAAAATTCATCCGCTAATTTACCAACACCTTAAATTACGGTGTAGGGAGTAGGTTGCATATTACCGTCTGAAGATACGTTGACGAAGTCGATTAGCAAACAGATTGACTTCTGGCAACTTTAGCTGAATCGCAATGAGGGCAAAGATGATTAGCCCAATCAAACCCGCCACACTCAGTTGAATTAGATGGGTCAGGAAGCTGGCTGGTCCTAAAAAGCGCTGAATGAAATTTGCAGATCCCCAAGCGGCTGCACCGGAAATACCGCTTGCGATCGTCAGCCCTAAAATCGGTAAGCTCCACTCACGCCAGGGTAAACCATTGAGCCTGCGATCAAGAAAGACCATTAACACAATCATCGAGATGAGATTGACGCAGACCGTTGCCAGTATGAGTCCAGGCGCACCGAGAAGATTGATTAACAAATAATCGAAGACCGCATTCAGAAAAATATTCACGATGCTAATGCGAAAGGGTGTATCTCCGTCGCCTAATGCATAGAAGACTCGAACTAAAACATCGCGACCCAAGTACACAAACATTCCGACGCTGTAAGCCATTAGAATAATAGCGGTAAGTTGGACATCGGATTGATTAAAAGCGTACCGTTCGTAAATGATACTAACGATCGGTTGTGCTAACGCAACCATTAAAGCACTCAATGGCAGCATTGCAACGGCGGTTAGAAGTAACCCTTGACGAATGCGCTGTTTGAGTTCATCCCAATTTTCTGGAGCGGCAAGGCGAGAAAAGATTGGCAGTAGCGGAACCAAAATTACGTTAGACAGAATTCCCAACGGAGTCTGCATCAGCAATCCAGCATACCCCATTGCTGAAACCGCCGCCTCAGCATTTTTTAGAAAGGACGCAAAGAATAGGTCTGTCCAGACATTAATCTGCAACATGCCGGATGAAAATGTAGCCGGACCCATCACTCTGAGAACTTCTTTCACTTCAGGGCGGCGAAAATCGAAGCGTAATCGTAAACCGCCGAGTCCCGATTTCCACTGTGCCGGAAGTTGAATCAACCATTGCAAAATTGCGCCGCTCAGCGTTCCCCAAGCGAGGACTTCACCGCCTAACATGGCATATTCCGGCTTGAGAATGTTGGCTCCGAGCACAAGGGTTAAGCCTCCTAATCCAACGATCAGCGCCGAACTTGATAACAATGGGCTAATCGATGGGAGCCAATATTGATCTGCTGCATTTAGCGTTCCAAAACCGATGCCGATTAGACCAGAAAGAAGCGCCATTGGAGCCATGATTTTAAGCTGAACGATCGCAATGTCCCGCGTTTGCTGAAGCACCTGCAACCGTTCAGGGGTTAACCCTTTTGCGGTGGCTTCTGCTGGAGAGATAAACAGTCCGGGAGCGGTCAGATGCATCAATGGTTCAGCAAAAACGATAATTCCGATCGTTAGCAGCAGCAGTAACCCACCCACTATGGTTGAAATCGTTTCGATAACGGGCGCAATTTCTTCGCGTTTGCGTTTGGCAAGAACACTGACAATCGCACTGTGAAACGGTCCATTAATGCCGCCCAACAGCACAAACAGAAAGCCGGGAATTACATAGGCAAAGTTATACGCTCCGGCTGCGGCTCCCGCTCCAAATGCCGCTGCAATCGCAACTTGGCGCACAAGTCCAAAAACTTTACTGATGAGCGTGGCGATCGCAACGATTCCGGCAATTCTGGTGAGGGAGCGTTTTGACTTAGAAGTTTCAGTCACAGTATCAATAGCAGAACAGCTTCACTGATTTAAGCATAAAGTCGAGCAGTCGTGCGGCTTTAGCCACGATCGCACTAGGGTTATCCAGTTGTTGAGTTGCCTCATTGCGTTGTGCGACTCGATGCTGTTTGAGGTTATTGAGTTCGGTGTATTCTGCGGTCGTGAACTTAATGTAATCGAGACTCCAATGATCCGCCCCCAGAGAATCTTTAATTACTCTTCGAGTTTGATCCATCAATCCCTGTTGCTGTTTCAAGGATGCTGATCCTCGATCTCTCCACTGTTGGCGAATCTGTTGATTCAATGCCTCAGCCTGTTTATGTCCTTGGGGTGTGTTTTGTAGTTTCTCGATCGCGTGAATCGGCTGTTTTAGTTGCTTGGCGCGATGAGCGGCGTTGAAGTTAAGAATGAGTGCCATGATTGAATCTCCAGAAGATTGTGATGTTTGGGTTAGAAGCCCCGATCGCCCTTGATTTGACCGGGGCACATTCCAGCGTTAGAAGTTTTGAGGGAACGCGATTTTATTGAGGATTTGAGCGGCGCGGGGGCGAGTGCAATTGCGGTTGATCGCGATCAGACCGATGGCGTGTTCGATCGTGAGTTGGTCATTCATGGAGAGGTTCACAAGTTTGAGGAGTTCAGCGGCATGATCAACGATCGCGGCTTCATCGGTTGAGAGTGAAGTAGAAGAAACTGATAACATAAAAAGACTCCTGTTCATGGGGTGGGCAATCGATGCGAGTGGAATTGGATCGATTGCCCTTTGGATATGTATATCATAGCGCAATCCGTATCAATATGCAAGTAATTGGAATATGCAAGCTAATTATGCATATACATCAAAACCCATACATAGCGGGCATTTCAGGCACTAAGCACAAATAGCAAGAGAAGAAAAGCGACTGATACAAATCGCTTATCATCCAATCCCCGCGAGTACTTATCCATAAGTAAAACTCAATAAAGATACGGATATCTATATCAATATTCAATAAAGCAGCTTATAATGATATAGATATCTAATAGTGTGGACAAGGGTACGATCGCGCCGTGAGCAACTACCAAACGCTGCAACCCTCTGCCTGTATAGCTTTCAGCGATCCCCGCCATTTCTATGAGTATGTATACGCGGTTGTTATCCATAAGTAATTTATATAGGAGCAGAATGATATGGATATCTTATAGGTATGGATGGGTTGACATAGGGATGCAAGTAAGTTCTG
>NZ_KB731326.1:411962-413092 GCF_000353285.1 Leptolyngbya boryana PCC 6306 | reverse complement strand
TTGCTTGATAAGCTTGCCAATCTTCTAAGAAGCTTTGGAAGAAAGGCAGTTGCCTTTGATCGCAAGGGTAGTGTTCTAGATATGTGGATATATGGCAGAATGAAAACGATGTGTTAGAGGGCTGAGTCGAGATGGTCCTAGAACCTGTTCAATGTCCAGATTGCCAGAGTGTGGATGTCGTTAAGCATGGTCGCAGTGCTGCTGGAAAACAACGGTATTGTTGCCGTAACTTAGAGTGTTCCAGACGATCATTTATCTTGAACTTTAGCTATCGAGGACGACTGCCTGAAGTCAAAGCGCAAATCAGTGACATGGCAATCAACGGCAGTGGTATTCGTGATACCGCCAGAGTGTTGAAGATTAGCCCAACGACTGTGATTGAAACGCTGAAAAAAAGTCAAGTCAACTTGAACAAGTAAATACAAGTCTGCTCGAACAGCACCAACCGGATAACACGGCAGTCATGGTCGTCAGAGTCGAGGCGGCGGAGCTGGACGAGATGTGGAGTTTTGTCGAGTCAAAGCAGCATCAACGATGGTTGTGGCACGCGATTGACCATCAAACTGGAAAAGTCCTTGCCTATGTGCTAGCCACCCATGAAGACTCAGCTCTTAAGCAACTTCAGCAACTGTTAGCTCCTTTTTCGATTCAGCGGTTTTACACCGATAGTTGGGGAGCTTACTTGCGATTGCTAGATGAGCAGCACCATACGGTTGGCAAAGCCAACACACAGCGCATTGAGCGGAAGCATCTAACTTTGAGAACTCGGATCAAGCGACTTGCCAGAAAGACGATCTGTTTTTCCAAGACTGAGAAGATGCATGATACTGTGATTGGATTATTCATCAACCGTCATGAGTTCGGGCGAGTAGTATAACGTTATGCCCACACATCTAGAACACTACCCACAGAAACCTTGGAGGATATCGGTCTTCTGGAACCACCACAGTACCCACAGACAAGTTTGTCGCTGCTCACGGTCGATTGTCGATCATCACAGGATGTCAGAACAAATGCTGTCACTCAAGCACTATCGGGAAGGAATTCTTTAACATACTTGACCTTTGGGACAGAGGTGACCGTTCAATACATGAACGAAAGAGGCTCTGAACAGTTTGTTGTGACAGGCG
>NZ_KB731326.1:300000-411862 GCF_000353285.1 Leptolyngbya boryana PCC 6306 | reverse complement strand
AGCGGACCGAATGCTTGCAGTCTTGTACTCAACCGATTTCGATCGCGGTCATCCGATCACTAAAGAGCTAGAAGGATTGCCCAGCCATCCTGGAATCTATGCGATCAAGCATAGATCTGGAGAAATTCTATATGTTGGAAAAGGAAAAGGATTGAGAGAACGTCTGAAGAATGGGCATAAGGCGTTTTTCTGGGCTTGGGTTGAAGGCATTCAAACAGAGGAGGTGTCGATCGCTTTTGTTTCCCTTCCGTTCGAGGATTGGTTACAATCGTTGGAAATAGAGGTGTTGATCCTCCAAAAGCTCAGACCACGGTATAACTCTCAAATTAGGCAGGAAGAGTAAAATGCTTCAGCAGCTTAAGACAGAAGAACATCTTTCACCGGAAGTTGCCCAAGCCTTTTTGGAAGGGCTGCCGATGCACGTTCGAGAAGCATTAGAAGCGAATGCACGAGACATCAATTACCCGGTGTGGGCTGTGGTCGAGATGGCAATCTCCGGGTACTTGAACGAAGATGCGCTCAGCTTCAGAGACTTGAATCCCGCTGAGAGGAAGAAGGCGAGCCAATTGATCGAGGAGAGCTGTTAAGCAATCGTCCCCACTGAGAAATTGAGCTTTCGATGTGATAAATGTTGGAATCATATCGAAAATTGATTGGGTTGCGCCTCTGAGTTGAGTGAGAAAGCTCCTCCAATTGAAAGCTCTCCCAGTTTCAAAGTCCCGCAGATGGGGGATTTAGCGATTATCTTGAATGTCAAGCCACTGGTGCAGTTTTTTGGGCGCTTGTGCCTACCTGCTGGGGATTCTAAGCCCTGCCCACTTTCAGCATCGCATTCAGAATTATCAACAATTTTCGCATACAAACCACCAACACCACTTTCTTGGCTTTGCCGCGTGCCAACACAGTTTGCCATGACGCGCCCGACTCCGGGAACGCTCAACAGCAGTTTCTGGTGCTGCCGCCACTTGTGCGATTGCTGCACTTGCTGTTCAATCTCTGCCTCTAACTCTTGCAGTTGCTCGTTGAGCCATTCAATGTGCCGCTCCACACTGGATTGTTTTTGCTCAAGGTTTGCAACGTTTGGTGGTTTAACTGCTTTTGAGGAGCTGGAGTTTGCGTCGGTTCTTGATCGCGCCACACAAACAGTGGAATACTTAATTCTCTCAGCAGAATTACTGCCGCGATCATGAGCAGACCAACGATCGATCCGGAGATAATGCCCGTGCTCAATTTTCCAGAAGACTTGGTTATATCGCCAAGCTGCAAGCGCGATCGTCACAATTCCCAAAACCACCAAGCTTAGCCCCAAATTCTGCAAATTGAATAAGGAATGCGCCTCTGCATTCTGTCAAGTCAAACTCAGGTTCAGTTGAGTCAGAAAGAGACCAAATCGAGCCAGCGCAAACCCAAAGCCGATCAGTTCGCTGTTTGCAGTCAGCGCCCGTGAAGTTCTTGCTAAAAAAATTCCTGTGGGTATCGCGTCATCTTGCTGGCATTGATCGAAATGTGAACGACCTGTCATTGATAAGAATGATTCCCATTCTTTGCATATACTGGAGATTCAATCTGTGATCTCAGTCTTAATGTCCTAGTGTATGAGCAAGTCTAACTCTCCTAAAAAGCCACGTTCTCAAAAGATTGATGCGCCAACCTGTGAAACTCATTTAGTGCATTTAGAGAATGTACGTCAGGTACAACAAGCTGTATTGTCTATTTTGCAGGCACAGCGAATGGCAGAATTCTTTACCGTGTTGGCAGACCCAAATCGCCTCCGAATTTTGTCAGCCTTGGCTTTACAGGAACTCTGTGTATGCGATTTGGCAGTGGTTGTAAAGATGGGGGAATCGGCTGTGTCGCATCAGCTTAGAGCGCTTAGAGCGACGCGGCTGGTGAATTACCGTCGGGAAGGGCGAAACATCTATTATCGTTTGGCAGATCATCATGTGGTGAATTTATACCGGGAAGTGGTAGAGCATTTAGATGAGCCAGAAGCCTAATTTTTGCAGGCAAATTCTCACGATAAAATTCAAGCATGAGTGCTAAATCTGCCCGTTCCTACATTGTGTTGTCGATCGTTGCTGCAATGCTGACGATCGCGCTAAAAGCATCAGCCTACTTCTTCACTGGTTCAGTCGGGTTGCTCTCAGATGCGCTGGAATCGTGCATTAATCTGATTGCTGCACTGGTTGGTTTCTGGGCACTCTCCTTTGCCGCGAAGCCGCCTGATGCTGAACACGCTTTTGGGCATTCCAAAGCGGAATATTTTTCAAGCGGTTTAGAAAGCGCTTTGATTATGGTGGCTGCGGTGAGTATTGCCATTGCTGCTTGGGGAAGACTATTTGATCCACAGCCGATCGAGCAAATTGGATTGGGACTTGCACTATCATTGGTAGCAACAGCGATTAATGGCGGTGTTGCTTTCATCTTACTTCGCGCTGGACGACGACTGCGATCGATTACTCTACGAGCCGATGCCCATCACTTACTTACCGATGTTTGGACTTCAGCCGGAGTCGTGATCGGCATCTTCATTGTGAAGTTAACCGGATGGTTAGTTCTCGATGCGATGATTGCGCTGATCGTTGCTGCAAACATTATCTGGGCAGGATTTCGATTGCTGCGTGAAACTGGCTCAGGATTGCTGGATCGATCGCTGCCCGCCCATGAGCAACAAATGATCATGGATCGGCTCATCCCTTATCAAGAAAACGGCATTCAGTTTCATGCACTATTAACGCGGGTTGCGGGATCGCGTCGCTTTGTGTCCTTTCATGTCTTAGTTCCTGGAAACTGGACAGTGCAGCGTGGTCATGACTTGTGTGAGGAACTTGAATTAACGATCGCACAATCACTTCCCGGAACGCACGTTATTACTCATTTAGAGCCATTAGAAGATCCCACATCTTGGGCGGATCAAACTTTAGAGCGACCCTCTAGAGATGAAATGCAAAATCCCTGAAGTCAGGCTTCAGGGATGAAAACTTGCATTGATGCTGAGAAATTTACCGAGTGCAAGTCATTCTTGCATTGCGCCACATTACATTGCGGAGATGATGGGGATTGTTCACGACAGGCGGCTTTGCAGAGGCAGCATCACCTGTACAAGAGCTTGATCGGGAGACAGGATCAGCAGGAGATTGAACGTCGATCGATTTCACTTCGCCTTTGTCAGCAGCAGCTTGAGGCTTAGGATCTTGAGCCTCTGTCACGGGTTGAGCAGTCGGTTTGGTTTGAACTGTCCGAGACTGACCGAATCTCCAGATTGCAGGTTGACCGCTGACGGTGATCGGGCTTGCAATTGCAGCACCCACTGAAACAATAGACGTTGCAACTAACATTGATGCTGCAGTGATTAACTTATTCATGCGAGTGTTCTCGTTTGTGTTTGGATGATATTTATCAGTTTGCCTTTCACAAATGAAAGAACGATGAAAAAACATGTCGCTAAGTAACTTTTTCGCCACATCTCAGAACTGGGGCAGAATCAACTTTACACATTCAAATTGGTTTAAAGTTCATCCGTAAATCACGCCAGCATTGATGCTGGTCTTCATAAACTTTACAAAACTTTGCTCTGTAGATTCTGAAATTGCAGCACATTGGCTTGATTCTTTCTAGAATTTTGGTATTGTGATGGTGAAATTTATGCGTTTGATTCATCAATTTATGCTGACCTCTGCTCTGATGGCAGGCGTGAGTATTCTCGCTCCAGTTGGTCAAGCATCTGCTCGATCGCAGAACTCCACTCCCGCTCAGAGCGTCAATCTTGTGAATCAGGGCAAGCAACGCGCTCAGCAAGGAGACCTTTCAGGCGCGATCGCACTTTACACTCAAGCCATTCAAGCGAGTCCAAAATACGGAGATGCTTATCTTCATCGGGGGTTGGCGCTGCATGATTCTGGCAATCTACAACGAGCGATCGCAGATTTTGAGCAAGCTGCAAAGCTAGAACCGAACAACCCTAAAGCGCTCTACAATCGAGGTGAATCTCGATCAGACATCGGTGATTTACAGAATGCCTATGCAGATCTAACTCAAGCCATTCGATTGCAAGCGAACTATCCAGAAGCATTTAATACTCGTGGTGTGGTTCAGGCAGGACGTGGAGATTTAAAGTCAGCGATCGCCGATCTCACTCAAGCAATCAAGTTACGTCCAAACTATGCGGATGCGTTTTACAACCGAGGGAAAGCTCGAACTGAGAGCAAAGATGTTAACGGCGCGATCGCAGACTTCACTGCTGCGATTCGACTTGATTCGGACTTAGCAGAAGCTTATGGGAATCGTGGTCTGCTGTATGCTCAAACCGGGAACAAGAAATCGGCACTACAAGATTTGCAAACGGCTGCAAAGCTATTTCAACAACAAGGAAATCGAGAAGGCTACCAAGAAACGCTGTCATACATTCAACAACTTCAACGGTAGAACGAATCTATCTCAGACGCAATTAAGTTTGATTGGCAGAGAACGACTAGATTTAAGCGGTAGGCGGACAGTAAATGTAGTGCCGCTACCAATTTGACTTTGAACCTGAATACTTCCGTCATGAGCCTCTACGATTGCTTTGGCGATCGCGAGTCCTAAGCCTGTTCCGCCACTGTTGCGCGATCGATCTGAATCGACTCGATAGAAGCGATCGAATAAGTGGGATAGATCTTCCGCAGCAATTCCAACCCCAGTATCTTGAACTTGAATCACTGCCAGATCACGCTCTTGATACAGCTTCAGCGTAACTTTTCCCGCAGGAGTGTACCGAATCGCATTAATAACCAAATTCGATAATAAGCGGTAGATTTGATCCTCATCTGCAACAATCTCTAACGGTTTATGGGTTTGAATTTGCTCAACCAATGATAAATTCGATGCCTCTGCCAGGGCTGCAAACTCATCAATTAAGTCGAATATCAAATCGTTCAGACATAGCGTCTGCGGTTGAAAAGTTAATGTGTGTTGTTCTAAACGAGATAGCAGCAGCAAATCTTTGACCATTCCCAAAAATCGACTGACCTGACGCTCTAGTGTTGTAAAGGCTTCTCGCGATTCAGATTCGCTAATTTTCGGCATTCGCAGGACTGAATCGATCGTCGCTAAAATTGCCGTGATTGGTGTCCGGAGTTCGTGAGCCGCATCCGCTGTAAATTGCTGCATTTGTTGATAAGACTGTTGCATTGGGCGCATTGCTAATCCAGACAGCCACCAGCTTGAAAGTCCCACTAGCAAGACTGAAATCGGTAAACCAATCAACAGCATATTTTGAAGGGCAGCGAGACGACGATCGACTTCTCGCAGCGATCGTCCCACCTGCAAATACCCCCAGACTTTCCGATCAATCGTATGTAGTGGCAGCGACATTTGATGAAACCGCTCGCCTTCTTGATTTTGCAGCGTCTGCCATTCAATCCTTCCAGAAGTCTCTGGCAATCCTTCTGAGCGCAGTCCACTTGTTGCGACTAGCTGATCTGAACGACTGACAAACCGCAAATAATAGTTACTCTGATAAACTGAAGCGATTCTACGATCAAGGGCATTCTCTGAGCTATCTGCGCCAACATTCAATTGAGGACACGGACGATTTGCAAGACACAAATCAGGGAACATTCCTTCTAGCCTTTGCGGAATCTTTTCAGGTTCAGTTAAAGACTGTTCCAGATTCTTATGAAATGCTTTTGCAATACCTTGTAACTCTTGATCTACTGAATAGAGATAAGCCCGTACCAAAACTTGATAGCTGACTAATCCAGACAATCCCAACAGTAACGCCATGACTGCTGAGTAACAGGCTGCAAGCTGTAAGCGAGTGCGATCGAGTATTTTATTCCGCATAGCGAGGATTCAGCCGATAACTTCCACCCGGAATCGTCTCGATCAAATCGCCACAATCGATTTCTGCTAAACGCCGACGCAATAAACGAACTTGCGCTGCAACTACATTGCTAATCCGTTCTGCGTCGAGTTCATAGAGGTAGTTCAAGATTTGATTGCGGCTCATCGCTTGCCTCGGATGCTTCATGAAATACTCTAGAAGCTGAAATTCTTTTTTAGAAAGTCGAGTGCTACGGGTTGGTGTGTCTGGGAATTGACAGCTTAAAGTACGATCGCCATATTCGAGAGTGAGATAGCCGACTTGAAGCTGCTGAGATTGGAACTGAGGCGCTCGACGCTGCAAAGCTCGCAATCTTGCTAATAGTTCTTCCATCCGAAACGGTTTGATCAGATAATCATCGGCTCCAGCATCGAGTCCATGCACTTTATCTTCCCAGCGATCGCGAGCCGTCAGCATCAAAATTGGCATAGCGTTCTGTTGCGATCGTAGCCGTTTGCACAATTCTAATCCAGTCAATCCGGGTAGCATCCAGTCGAGAATTGCCATTGTGTATTGAGCTTGCTTGAGGCAATACCACGCTTCGTCACCATTCTGCACCCAATCCACAATAAACTGTTCCTGCTTCAGGGTGCGCTGGATCGCCGAGCCGACATCGAATTCATCCTCAACCAGCAAGATTTTCATACCTGCAAATTCTGACTCAACGCTTTGAGACTGTACCAGTGGATTATTATAGGCGGTGATCATACTAAAGTCCGCGATCGCTACATAATTCTCAGTTTGACAAGCCACGATGAAAATCGAGTGAAGTCTAGTCAAATCTACTGATTACTCGTTCATCCGGTGATAAGTTGCCACAGCAGATGGAGAATTTCGATTTAGATAGCGAAAAATCCAATACTTTCCAATCGCATCTAATATCACTGGAAATGTTGCAATAAACAGTCCAGTAAAGGCTCGATTCTCAGCGAGTCCATAGTGATCAAAAACGGTTTTCAACAAGATTTCCCAGCCATAAGAGGAATGAAACCCGACAAAAACATCAGTCACAAGAATAATCAGAAATGCTTTTGCAGAATCGCTTAAACCATCTGCTAAATCGCTGAGAAACTGTTTCAGCAGCTTGAATTGAGGCTGAGTTTTCAACACAAAGACAATAAACACGATCGCAGATAGCAAGTCTGCCACAATATTTGACAGAACTTGGACGTTCTCCTGTCGAACACTTGCGGCGAATTCCAGTAGCTTTTCACTCCGCCGTTCTTTGATCGTCGGTAAAGCATCTTCTGAACCTCGAAGCAAAGCCTCAAACCGCAAACGACTTTCAAACGTCCGAAATTCCTTTAGGATGCGTTCTTCCTGAAAGGGACTGAGAACAATCTCCGAGGAATTGAACACAGTGTGTTGAACAACAGGACGCATTAGTACAACTTCAGCCATTTGATTGACCAGAAGTGGAATGACGAGCAACAGTAGAAAATAGCGTAGAGCCGCAACTGTTCGTTGACGAGATGCTTGAAACTCTGCGATCGCTTTTGATTCTGGGTTGGAATCAACAACTTGTTGAACTCGCACTAAAATTGCTCGCCATCCTTTGCCCACTACATTCTACCTTTAGCTCTGCGGTCTAGTGGGAGTTTGAGCCACTTGCATCGTTTTGACTAATTGTGCCATCGCGATTTCTAGTTGAACTCCTGGATCAAGGTTTTGCCAACCTGTTGCAGTCATTTGCGGTCTAGCGGGAGTTTGAGCTGTTTGCGGTCTAGTAGGAGTTTGAGCCGTTTGTAGCGTTTTGGCTAACTGTGCCATCGCGATTTCTAGTTGAACTCCTGGATCAACATTTTCCCATCCTGCTGTGGTCATTTGCCGCATTTCAAAGTGCAAATTGGGTCCGGTTGCAGTTCCAGTCTGTCCGACTCGACCGATGACTTCTCCCTGCTTCACCATCTGTCCTGGTTTCACCAGAACCTCAGACAAGTGAGCGTAGAAAGTTTCTTGAGTTGCATTTTGATGCTGTAGTGCTACTGAGAAACCGTATCCACTGACAAAGTTAGCGATCGTCACTTGTCCGGTCATTGCTGCTACTACAGGGGTTCCCATTTCTGCACCAATATCCGTCCCAGAGTGAAAGCGGAGTGTGTTCATAATCGGGTGCATCCGCCAACCAAACAAAGACGTAATCGGGGCTGGAATTGAAAGTGGGAAGAGCAAAGCCGAAGTCAGATTACTCGATTGAAGTTTAGGCAGAATGACCTGATTGTAGTGATTGAGTGCAAGCTGGTTTTGATTGTTCGGCTGAGCAGTTGCCAACGGTTGCTCCGGCGCAGAATTAGAGTGATTGGCAGCGGAACTTGAAGGTTCTTCCAGCATTGGAGCGCGGTTAGTTGAACTTGCTGGATTTTCAACGGGAGAACGACGGGCAACTGTTGGCACTGGAGCAGCAGGAGCGACTTCACGCTGAGTTGCCCCTAAACTGTAATCGGTACGATCAAGATATGATTCAGAAGAAGTTAAGGATTCGACTGAACTGGGTGATGGTTGCGGGACGGAATCCACGATCGCGGGTTTCGGGGTAGTTTCTCCAAGAGAATCGATTGCTGACTGTGCAATCGCTCGATCTGGGTTGAGCAGTAAGACACTACTGAGGAGCAGGACTCCACATCCTAAAGCGGCGGAATAGTTCGATCGAACACTCAGCCAAAGTAATGTAACTTGATTCATTCAAATGATCCAATTCGGGACAGTAGGTTAGGAAAAGTAGTACGTTGTAGCGTTATGAAGACTATATCTGTGAAAGCACAGAAATGGTTACGATTTCGCTACTGATACTCAATGTATAGAAGCAGAATGAAATCAGCGTGAAATCTTTGACTGAATTGTTGCTTGCCATCGCAAAAGCAGAGCGCCAAACGACTGCAAAATTACAAATCATTCAGCGACCTGCTTTACTGTGAATTCACGAGGCTCGAACTATTGCTTAAAGCTAAATCGTCCGTTCATTTTCTTGCCCGCGACATCTGCCAAAATTGCAACTTGATACTCTCCTGCTGCTGTACCCGGAAGCACTGCCTTGTACGCCTTCTCTGCCGCATCATATTTCATCTCCAGCGGCTTCTGAGTCCCATCAGGCATTTGTACTTGAGCCGTCACTTTTGCATCCGTCACAGGCTGATGCGCCTCTCCTTTCTGAAGCAGTAGATCAAGACTGGTTCCATTCTCCGCTTTGTGTGTAGCAAACTCTAGGTGATACTCACCCATTTCAACGACTTGACCGCCTTTGCCGTCTGCGCCTTTGTGATCATGCCCATCTCCTTCTTTGTGTGCTTCTTTAGTCGTCGATTCAGCTTGAGTTGTAGAAGCGGCTTCAGTTGGCTGCGCTGCACTTTCGGTCTTTGCGGCTTGATTGCCACCACTACAAGCACCAAGAACTAACAAACTTGCAGTGCCAATTAGAATTAACAGAGTTTTCATCGATTTCACTCCTTGATAGAACAAACAGAAACAATTTGGGTTAGCTATTGGGCACACCTGGATTAGCATAACTGCTGTCCGGTGGATGATCTTGAATCAAATGAGTCGGTGTCTTCGGAACTATCCATCGATTAAACAAGGAATAGAGTGCAGGCAACACGAGCAATGTTAATGCAGTTGAGGTAAACAAACCACCTAAAACGACGATCGCGAGTGGCTGCAAAATTTCCTTACCAGCACCGCTACCAAGGGTTAACGGAACCATGCCTAATGCAGACGAAAAGGCAGTCATCAGAATCGCAACTAACCGTTCGAGCGATCCTTCAACCAAGACTTCCTTTAACGGTTGTCCTTGCGCCAATCGCTGATTATAATTCTCAACTAACAACAATCCATTTCGAGCCGCTACTCCAAAGAGTGTGATAAATCCGACCATTGATGCAACGGAAAGGATGCCTCCAGTCAGCGCGATCGACAACACTCCACCAACTAATGCTAATGGTAAATTCGCCAAAATCATCATCGTGGCAGGAATAGATTTTACCGCAAAGTACAACAAAACTGCGATTGCCACAAGTGCCACTGCGCCCGTTAACAATAGCGTTTTTGTTGCACCTTCCTGTGCCTCAAACTGTCCGCCATATTCAACATAGTATCCCGCAGGCAGTTGAACGTTTTGTTTAACCTTAGTGCGGATCTCTTGAATCGCTGAACCTAAATCTCGTCCTGCTACATTGCTCGAAATCACAATATAGCGAGAGACGTTTTCACGATTGATGGTGTTCGGACCTTTGCCGTTATCGACTTTGGCAACTTGAGCTAGCGGAACTTTCTGTCCATTCGGAGTATCGACTAATAGATTCCGAATGACATCGATGCTATTGCGATAAGGTTCTTGAAACCATACAACAAGATCAAAGGTTTGCTGATTTTCTAGGACTTGAGAAACAACCTTGCCGTTCAGTCCAGTTTCTACCAGATCAGACAATTCCCCAATCGTAATGCCGTATCGTGCAGCCGCATCGCGATCAAACTCAATCTGAAGCTGTTTCACAGGGACTTGGGGTTCAAGCTGTAAATCTGTTAATCCTTTCACTTCGCCCATTGCGCTCTGAACTTGCTGTCCAAGTGTACGAAGCTGATCGAGATCAGGACCGAAAATTTTCACTGCGATCGCGCTTCTTACTCCGGATAGTACTTCGTCCATCCGGTGAGAAATGAATCCACCAATGTTAGAAGCGACACCCGGAATTCTCTTGAACTCTTCGCGAATCTGCTCGATGCTTTTCTCGCGGTCTTTTGCGCCTTCTTCACTCAGTTGAACATCTAATTCACCAGAATTTGTGCCTGCAACCTCGACATCGCCTTGAGCGCGTCCAGAGCGAAACTGCACTGTTTCAAAGTTGGGGTTTCCAGCTAAAGCTTGTTCTAGTACTAATCCGGTTTGGTTGGTTTCTTCGAGTGATGAGCCAGGATACAGCGTTGCTGCAATCACAAGGGCACGATCGTTAAATTCGGGTAAAAAGACCTGACCTACACCCGTCAGAATCACAAGCGATGCAGCAAAAGCTGCTAGTGAACCAACAATAATTGTCTTGGGATGTCGGATTGAGAATCGGAGTGCAGGACGGTAGAGTTGTTGGGCTTTATGTTCTAACCAAGTTTCGGTACTGGGAAGCCTGCGATTTACGAGCAACAAGGCGCACATTGCAGGAGTCAACGTCAATGCAACCAGCGTCGAAGCAAAGATACACAAAAGATAGGCAACACCCATCGGCGTAAAAATTCGCCCCTCAACTCCAGACAAGGCAAAGATCGGCGCAAAAACGACTGCAATGATCACCGTTGCAAATAGAACGCTGACCCGAACCTCAACCGAGCCATCAAACACCACTTGAAAGGGATTGCGCGGATTGTCGGATAGCTGATTTTCGCGTAAGCGACGGTAGACATTTTCCATATCGACGATCGCATCATCGACAACTGATCCGATCGCGACTACTAATCCACCGAGCGTCATCGTATTGATGCCTTGTCCCGTCCAATTGAGAATCAACATTCCCAGCAGCAAGGACACCGGAAGCGCACTCAGACTAATCACAACAGTACGCCAGTTCATTAGAAACAGAATCAGCACAACAGAGACAATAATCGTTCCGTCTCGCAGTGCTTCTTCAACGTTTTTTAGCGACGCTTCAATAAAGTCTTCCTGTCGGAATGTAGTTGCGATTTTGACATCTTTTGGTAAGCTTTCCTTCAATTCTTCGAGCGCCGCTTCTACTGCTTTTGTGACTGCTGGAGTGTCCGCAGTCGGCTGTTTATTGACAGTCAAAACGACGGCTTTCTTGCCTGCAAAACTTCCATCTCCGCGCTTCAGTGCAGAACCGATTTGAACATCAGCAACTTGCTCTAGCAGGATAGGCTTACCGTCTTTGGCTTTGATCACCGATCGCTTCAGTTGCTCGACCGATTCTACTCGTCCAACACCGCGCACCACAGTTTCTTCGTCGCGTGTAATTAAGAATCCTCCGGGTGCGTTACTGTTTGCGGCGGAAGTTGCTTTGACGACATCATCAAGCGTCACATTGAAGGCTTTGAGTTTGTCAGGATTGATCAGCACTTGGTATTGCCGCTCATCGCCGCCAAAAATCACTACATTACTCACACCCGGAACTGCTAGTAACCGATTTTTCACCTGCCAATTTACGATCCGCCAAACCTCCATCAGCGGAGTTGCTTCAGAGGTAAACGCATATTTGACTGTCCATGCCAGTGGAGAACTGATGGGTAGAATCTCAGGATCGTTTACGCCTTGAGGTAATTGTCCGCGTACTTGCTGCAAACGTTCCGCTACAAGCTGACGTGCCCGGTAAATTTCAGTGTCCCACTTGAATGTTGCTCGAACCGCAGACAGTCCAACGGCTGAGGACGATCGTAGGCTATCCAGTCCGGGTGTTCCATTGATTGCACTTTCGATCGGGCGTGTTACTAGAGCTTCTACCTCTTCCGGGGCGAGTCCGGGCGCTTCCGCTTGAATTTCAACCTGAGGAGGCGCAAAGCTTGGAAATACATCTAGCGGCATCTGGGATAAGTTGAGAAATCCCCACACGCTGACTAGAATAGATGCCAGCACTACCAACCAGCGTTGTGCGATCGACCATTTAACGATTGAGTTAAGCATTACTGTTTATCTCTTTCAACATGCCAGGAGTATCAGCCTGATCAATAGAGGCGGATGACTTTGGGAACAATACTTTACCAAACTTGGCGTACAAAGCAGGCAGCATTAGTAACGTGAGTGCTGTTGAAGTAAACAACCCACCGAGAACGACGATCGATAAAGGCTGCAAAATTTCTTTTCCAGGTCCGCCCTCAGCAATGAGTGGGAACAGTCCCAATGCTGAGGTAAACGCTGTCATCAGAATTGCATTCAGTCGCTCTTGAGAACCTTTGATGATCACCTCTTTTAGCGGCATTCCTTCTGCAAATTTAGCATTGTAATTATCGACCAGCAGCAATCCATTGCGGGTTGCAACTCCAAACAACGTCACGAATCCGACAAGCGAAGCGATCGACAAAATTCCTCCAGACAACGCAACTGCAATCACACCCCCAACTAAACCAATGGGCAAATTCACCATGATCATCAATGTGGAAGGAATTGATTTCACTGAAAAGTACATCAGCACCGTAATCACTACAAATGCAATGGCGCTAAAGAGCAGAATGTTTTGGCTTGCACGTTCTTCCGCTTCAAACTGTCCGCCGTACTGCACGAAGTATCCCGCAGGCAATTGGACATTCTGTTGCACTTTTGCTTGAATGTCGTTGACAACCGATCTTAAATCTCGCCCTTTGACATTGGCAGAGACCACAATCAGACGAGAAACATTCTCGCGGTTGATTGTATTCGGTCCTGTTCCCTTCACAACACGGGCAACTTGCGCGAGTGGAATCTTCTGACCATTTGCCGTATCTACCAACAAATTCTCGATCGTTTCTAAACTATTCCGTGCTTCTGGTTTCAACCAAACGACTAAATCAAAGGTCTGCTGATTCTCCAAAACCTGAGAGACAACGCGCCCATTTAGAGCCGTCTCGATCGTTTCAGACAATGCCCCAACCGATAAACCATATCGACTAGCAGCCGCTCGGTCAAACTTGATTTGAACTTGTGGAATGGGGACTTGAGGTTCAAGCTGCAAATCGAGAATGCCATCAATTGACTTCATTTGAGCTTCGATCTGTTGTCCGATCGTGCGAAGCTGATCGAGATCTGCGCCAAAGATTTTAACTGCGATCGCGCTTCGTACCCCAGACAGTACCTCATCCATTCGGTGTGAAATGAAGCCGCCAATGTTCGGAGCCGCGCCAGGAATTTTGCTAAACTCTTCGCGCATTTTCTCCATACTGGCAGCACGATTTTTCATCCCTTCTTCGCTCAAGCCGATATCTAAGTGAGCTAAATTCACACCCGCTGCATCTCCATCCCCCAATGCTCGACCAGAACGCAATTGCACATAGCTATAGCGCGGATCATCTTTCAGCGATTCTTCAACGACAAAACCAGCTTTATTCGTTGCATCAAGCGAAGAACCTGGATAAAGCATTAGTGTATTGACGAGCGTTTGCTCTTGGAATTCAGGTAAGAAAATTCGCCCCAATCCAGGAATGATTGCGAATGAAGCTACTGTTACCCCTAATGCAGTGGCAATGATCAAAGTCGATTTCCGCATTGAGAAAATTAACAGCGGCTCATACAAGCGTTTGAAAAATCGGGCTGTCCAAGTCTCGTTATCCGGTAAACGCCCACTAGGTAATAACAATGCACATAGTGCAGGCGTGATCGTTACCGCAGTCAAACTTGAAGCAAGAACGGTGACTAGATAACCGATTCCCATCGGTGAGAAGATGCTGCCTTCAACACCTGTCAGTGCAAAAATCGGAGCAAAGACAACGACTGTAATTAACGTCGCTCCAAAGACAGAATCGGTTAAATCTGCACAACCCTGATAGACCACTTCCAAAGCAGAGCGAGGATTTGGAGATTGACGATTTTCGCGCAGGCAACGAAACGCATTTTCGGCGTAGACGATCGCATCATCAACCGCAGATCCGATCGCGACTGCCAATCCCCCTAATGTCATTGTATTCAAACTTTGACCGAGTAGACTCAGTGCTAACAATCCCAGCAACAACGATAAAGTTAGGGCAGAAATACAGACAGCGAGAATGCGCCAATTCATCAAGAAGGGAATCAAAATAATCGCTACAATGATGCCGCCTTCGACTAATGCCGATCGCACATTATCCACAGAAGTTTGAATGTATTCTTCCTGCCGAAACGTGCGTGTCACTTTCGTTCCTTTAGGCAATCCAGGCTCTAAATCTTTGATTGCCGCTTCAACTCCACGAGCAACACTTGGCGTATCTGCCATTGGCTGCTTGTTCACCATCAAAATGATGGCAGGCTGACCGTTGAGACTACCATCACCGCGCTTAATCCCCGATCCAATCTGAACTTCCGCCACATCCATCAATCGAACCGGAGTGCCTTGACGAGAGGTAATCACAGATTGCTTTAAATCGTCTAAATTCTCAACCCGTCCAATGCCTCGCACTAAAGTTTCTTGATCGGATGTAATTAAGTAGCCACCGGAAGCATTACTATTTGAGCTTCTAACTGCCTCAGAAATTTGGTTCAGCGATACATTAAATGCTTTAAGCTTCTGAGGATCAACTAACACTTGAAACTGTCGCTCATCCCCACCAAATGCAAGCACCTGACTTACACCTGGAACTGACATTAATCGATTTGTGACTTGCCAATCGATCGCCCGTCGTAGCTCCATCATTGAGGTCTGCCCGTCAGTCGTGAAAGCATATTTCACCACGGTTCCGATCGGCGAAGTCGGCGGCGATATTTGCGGGGCTGCGGCTCCTTCCGGTAGCTTACTTTGAGCAAGCTGCAATCGTTCTGTCACTAACTGCCGCGCTTTGTAGATGTCAGTGCCCCAACTAAAGACCACTCTAACTACGGAAATTCCAGCCGCAGACGACGATCTTACAGTTGTGACTCCAGGCGTTCCATTGATCGAGCTTTCGAGCGGCAAACTAATCAGCGATTCGACTTCTTCGGGAGCGAGTCCTGGTGCTTCAGTTTGAATTTCGATTTGCGGCGGAGCGAATGACGGCAGCACATCAAGCGGCATCTGAGTCACAGTGCGCCCAATCCAGAACACAACGACGATCGCGCCAATCACAACGAGCCAGCGCTGTGCGATCGCCCATTTGACAATGGCATTTAACATATCAGGACTATCTTTGAAGGGTTAGGGATGAAGGATTAAGCTTCTTCTCGCTGATTCTTGTCGTCGGAATCGTGAACAATTTTTCTGAATGGAATCACAGGATGTCCACCTTCTCCATCGATAATTTGTGGATGCTCCCAGCCGTGAGTATTGGCAAGTTGCGTTTGAGCGATCATAGACTGCATTCGTCGTCTTGCAACATACATTCCACCCAAAAAGGTTCCAAGCATAATGGCTCCGCCGCCTGCTGCCATTGCCCAACCTGGAATCGGCAGTGCAGAATTGGTTGTTTCAGGAGCTTTCTCGTCGCTATGTCCGCCTTCTGCTTCGCCGCCACCCCGAAGCGATTGAGCTTGAAGCTGATTCGCTCGTTGGGTCACAACCATATCACCGTCAAACAATCCTTTAGTAATTTCGACCCAATCGCCGGAGGTTCGTCCTAGCTCAACATCAACGGCTTTGAAGTCATTGCCGTTTTGAACATAAACCATGTTTTTCTTGTTGACTTCGACGATCGCAGAACGGGGAACCGCTAACACTGCAACTGGAGTTTTGTCGGTTAATACTTCGATCTGAGCAAACATTCCAGGCTTGAGCATTCCACTGGAGTTATCGAGTTCTGCTCGAACTGGGACGACACGAGTTTCACCCTCAACCGTTGAGCCGATGGTTTTGATCCGTCCGGTAAATGATTTGTTCGGCAAACTTGCTACTGTGACCCGCACCTGCTGACCTTCGGAGATTTTCTCTAAGTCCTTCTCGTAGACATTGGCACTCGCCATCACTGCTTGACTATCCACGATCGTCATCAAGACTTTCCCCGCGTCTTGAGCGGATTCTCCAGGTGTCGTTTCGCGACTGGCAACTGTTCCTGAAATTGGAGCCGTAACCGTAATCGTGCCGTCAGGATTCGCATTTGCACCAAGTTGACGTAAGCGAGTCTCGTAGGTTTGACCACTCAGTTCAACTTGCGATCGTGCTGTTTCCAATGCTGCTTGAGCGCGTTCTAACTGTGCTTGTGCTTCTGAAACCTCTAATCGACTTTCGGCTCTCGAATATTCTGCCTGTGCTTGCGTCAATTTCGTTTGAGATTCGCGCGCGTTTCGTTGCGGCAATGCACCTTGTTTCGCGAGTTCTTGGTCTTTGGTGTAACTTTCTCGCGCAAAGTCTAGCGAAGATCTGGCTTGTTGAATTTCTTTTTCTGCGATCGCTCTTTGTCGATCGAGATTCTTTTGCGCCAGTCTCAGATCAGCCTCTGCTTGCTGCACACTCCCAACGGCTGAAGTTCTGCGGTCCTGAGCTTCGGTTCGCAACGTTGCTAAATCAGGACTCGAAATGAGTGCGATCGCTTGTCCCGCTTGTACCTTGTCTCCAGGCTGAGCGAACATCCGAATCACGGTTCCCCCGGTCGGATTTGTCACCTGAACCCGCTTGTTCGGCAATGTCTCGATTTGTCCAGTCGTTTGCACGCCAAACGGTAATCGCTGACGAGTGACTGGCTCTACTTTTAATCCCATTCGCTTCGCCGTTTCGCCATCCACCTTCACGGCTCCGCCCGTCTGAGTTGCGTCTTCTTTGAAGCTACCAGCGCCGTGATCATGTCCTGGACCTGCTAGAACCATTGTGGGTGTCGTTGCCAGGAGCAAGCTGAAAATTACGCTCGACAATACGGATTTAGAACGGCGAATCGATTTCATGGAGAGTCCTCGCTCAGATAAGGTCAAAGGAAAAGCAGCCTCACTTAACTAATTTTTCACAGTGCGATGAAAGTAGGATGAAAAAACTTGAAGTTTGATGTCGTTATATAAGGAATTCGTTCCAATCCTCTGAAAGAAGTGCTGCAAAAATACGCTTGACATTCAAGACATGAGGTAAAGCTGTAAGTGCCCTCTCTGACGCAAATCTCCAAGCGCTTGCCGCTCCAATTGTCGAACTCGCTCTTTGCTGAGATGTAGCTGAATGCCGATTTGAGAAAGAGATAAAGCCTTTCCATCGACCAGCCCAAATCGCAGGGTGAGAATTTTTCGCTCTCTTTCAGATAGACGATCGAGCGCAGATTGAATATCCTGTTGCAGCATTGATCGGGTTAAATCCTCCTCTGGTGAAGCGTATTCAGATTCGAGCAAATCTTGTAAGACTGCTTCCTGAGCCTTAGAAATCGGCTGATCAAGCGAACGAGGATACTTTGCAACAATGAAGTATTCTCGAATCTGTTCCGGTGATAAGTTGGTTTCCTGGGCAATTTCTGAAGCTGTAGCAGTCCGTCTAAGTTGCTGTGATAAAGTTCGTTGAGCCTTTTTGACTTTGTTCAGCTTTTCGGTCACATGAGTGGGAAGCCGCAGAGTGCGCGAGTGAAGAGCCAAATAGCGAGTAATTGACTGTCGAATCCACCAGTACGAATAGGTTGAAAATCGATATTGCTTCGCTGGGTCAAACTTCTCGATCGCCCGTTCTAGCCCAAGTGAGCCTTCTTGAATCAGATCGAGTAAGTCAACGTTTCGCTTTTGGTAGCGCTTCGCGATCGACACCACAAATCGCAAGTTTGACTCAAGTAGTTTCCGTTTTGCTTGATTTCCAACCGTGATCGCTTCAGTGAGGTCGGTTTCAGTTCGCTTTGCTGCGGTTGCCCATTCTGCGATCGACGGCTCTCGTTGTAACTGATCCGCGATCGTGGCTTTCAACTGCTGAAGTTGCATGAAAGTTTGAACTTGCTGACCGTATTGCAATTCTTCAGCCGCGCTGAGCAGGGGAAATCGACCAATATCGCGCAAGTAAAGCTGCATTGAATCAGAAATCGTGTGGTCTGTCTCCATAAAATGCCTCAAAGCAGCAACCTGACAAAAAACATTCAAAAAATCTGAAGCCTCCAAGCTGGAAACTTCAGATAAAAATTGGTGTGAGACCTAAGCCTCGATTCGTTCAAGTCTCAGTCTCAAGGAATCATTATGATCGATCACGATGAAAACACTGTGAAATTTACGATCGTTTTAGATGCGACCATAGCGCGTTGTGACTTGGGTGGTTCCTAAAGCGATTTCAGAACCGAGTCCAACCACCTGACTACTGACTGAAAAGAAAGCCGTCGGCAGTGCATTGGGGTTTTGAACATTTCGCAATTCAACTCTGAGACTCGTATCGGGTTTAACGGGTTGAGCAAATGTGATCGTTGCCATTTGTCCATTCATAGAAACAGTTGCAGCGATGGGCTTGTTGAATTGGTCAAAGACTTGAATGTTTTTGCTGAGTCGAACAGAGTCTTGTGCTTCAACCATCAAAGCTGAAACTTCTTGTCCCATCACATGAACTTTCAGCGAGTAGTTTCCAGGTTGAAACTTAGCATTGTTGAGATCAGAAGAGCTGCCCGCAAGATGAGGAACTTTCGCATTGCTAGAAGCTTGAGCGGCAGTACCAAAAGCAAGCAGGACGATCGTGGCGGTTGCAACTGAAAGAAACCGTTTCATGAACATTCTCCTAAGTTGTAAAAGAGTTTAAGGGTGAGCGTTTGAGAGAATCTGTCTACTGATTCGGACAAGCCTGCACAGCGGCTAATGCCTCTTTTGCTTGTCCTCCTGCGGTTACAGGTCGCAGTGTGCAAGAACCTCTACGGCTGGCTTTAGCGAACTGTTGAGTTGAAACAGCAGAAACAGATGAGGGTTGATCTGGATTAGCGTTGCTTTGTGGGTTGACTTGTTGACTAGATTGGTCACGCTGCTTAGTCTCGAAGGATCGCATTACTGACTGTCCGGTAGTTCCAGCCGAAACACCGCGCGGATTCGCAGATGCAACTGCACCGAAGGATACGATGCCGATCGCTAGAGCAGCACCAAAAACAAATCTCTTCATCATAAAGCTCCTAGTGTCCTGACTAAATCACCAAAGAATAAGCGGGGGAATCACTTGTTTGATTCACAGCGCAAATAAAATAGAACAGGTGTTAATGTCATGTTCTATATCTTCAATAATGACGGTTGGGAATGAAATAATAATGAAAAAATGAAGCAAATTCAGGTTAACTGTGAACTAATGAGGTGAAACGACTGAGCGGTAAGAGTGTTTAGTTGAGTGCGATGATGCGATCTCCATTCCAATTTTGACTAAACTACATTCTCTGGCGCGAGCGCACAGGGCTGTCCTGAATCTCCCAACTCAATTTGAATCGTTGCGTGTTCGATGCTGAAATTTTCATGCAGGTCATGATAAATTTCAGCTAAGAAGGCATCGCCTGGATGACCATTTGGTATGACTAAATGAGCCATCAATGCTGTTTCTGTCGTACTCATTGCCCAGATGTGCAGATCGTGTACTCCGGTAACGCCCGGACGCTCTAAAAGATAGGTTCGCACGGCTAAAGGTTCAATGCCTGCGGGAACTGCATCGGTCATCAAACTCAAGGCATCGCGAAAGAGTTGCCAAGTGCTGACGACAATGACGATCGTCACAATCAAGCTCGTGGCTGGATCAAACCGTTGCTGTCCTGTCAATACGATCGCAATTCCTGCTAGTACAACTCCCAGCGACACGCCCGCATCCGCCGCTAAATGCAAAAAAGCGCCGCGAATATTCAAATCGCGCTCTCGCCCTGACAAAAACATCAAGGCACTAATTGTATTAATCGCAATTCCGATCGCTGCTACGATAATCACTGTATCTCCCTCAACTGGAGCCGGATCACGAAATCGCTGAATTGCTTCCCACCCGACTCCACCTGACACGATAAAGAGAAAGACTGCATTCGCGAACGCTGCCAGAATTGACGATCGACGTAATCCAAACGTATATCGTGTACTCGGTTGCCGTTGAGCTAAAAGACTTGCTCCCCAAGCTAGGAGTAATCCTAAAACATCGCTGAGATTGTGCCCTGCATCTGCTAAGAGTGCTAATGAATTCGCAATAATGCCATAGACAGCTTCAATGATGACAAAGGTAGTGTTTAAGGCAACACTGATCATGAAAGCGCGATTGTAGCTCGTGACGCTGTGAGAGTGGTTGTGTGACATCGTAATTCTTTTACAAACGTAGATTAGAGCCTTGTTCAAAGCTTACTACAGGCGGGAAGATAGCAAGCACCAATGAAAATAGGATGAAATTTTCCAAGTTTTGCTAGCTTTAGTAAAAAGAAATTGCGATCGAGAAAGTACAGCAATGTTTGGGAAATCTGGATTAGTCAGTTGGTATCTATTCAGGCAGTCAAGCATCGAACCATGAAACTCAAAGTTCTCCAAAACACCTTCTTTAAGCAATCGACCGCAAATTCGGCTCAACTTCCAGCCCAATCGAAAGGTGCTGTCGCAGCCGGAACTGAGTTTGAAATTCATTCTTGGAAAGCGATCGAGAAAAATCATCTTCGGATTGCGCTTCTGGATGAATTTCTAGGAAATCCGCCTCAAAATACTTGGACAGTATACACACCGCACGTCCAGCTTATAAATTCACGCGGCACGATTGTTACACCCCAGACAGCAAACCAGCTTCCTAGAATTCCAGATTTAGGACTTGGACTACCGAAAACAAAGTTATTGAATGTGCCTTATCACACTCAGCTTAACAATGCACTCAATCCAATGGGAGCTTGTAACGTCACTTGTTATGCGATGGTGATGCGTTATTTTAAGATTCCAAAGCGTACCAATGCGGTGCAATTTGAAGATGAACTGTATCGTTACTTAGAAAGCCGTAATCTTTCACGTCATGATCCAGGAGATTTAGCGGAAATGGGGCGTGAGTATGGATTGAATGTCGATCTCACGCTGCGGGGTAGTTTGATGGACATTCGACGAGCGATCGCGCAAGGAAAGCCTTGCATCGTTCACGGCTACCTCACCAGTTTCGGTCACATTATTGTGGTGCGGGGCTATGACCAAAAAGGCTTCTTTGTGAATGACCCATTTGGGGAATGGTTTGAATCGGGCTATCGCAACGATTTATCGGGCGAAAACTTGCACTACTCGAATCAATTGATTCAATCGAAATGCTCATCGGAAGGATCGAACTACCTCTGGCTACATCGAATTTCAAAAGCGTAAATCGAGATAAAACAATGAAACTCAAAATTCTACAGAATACAATTCTTAAGCAATCCACTGCAAGTTCTAGTCAACTCCCCGACACTAAGAAAGTTTCTGTCCCCGCAGGTCAAACCTTTGAACTGCATTCTTGGAAGCCAGTCGATCCGAAACATTTAAAGATTGCGATTTTGGAACAAGCGATCGGCAACCCTGCTAGTAACGAATGGTATGTATTTGTCGAACACGCGCAACTGATTGATAATCAGGGGACGCTCATTCCGATTCAAATTGAAACGCCCAAGCCTCAGCCAGAGCGAGTAAAACTGCCGACGCGGAAAACGTTGAATGTGCTGTACAAAAGTCAGATTGACAATGAGCTAAACCCGATGGGAGCTTGCAATGTGACCTGTTATGCGATGGCAATGGTATACTGGCAGCGAAAAGGACAGAGCGACAGTTTTGTACAGCTCGAAGACGAACTGTATCAGTACATGGAAGATCACAATCTATCGCGTCATGAGCCGTTAGATTTGATCAAACTGGGTGAAGCGTATAGGCTGAAAGTTGATTATACCAGTCGCGGCAGCTTGTACGATATTCGTAAAGCGATCGCGGAAGGTAAACCTTGCATCGTTCATGGCTATTTCACGAGTTTCGGTCACATTATTGTGATTCGGGGCTATGACGAAACCGGATTTTGGGTAAATGACCCCTATGGAGAATGGACAGAATCGGGATATCGCAACGATCTCAGTGGAGAAAACTTGCACTACTCAAACGAGTTGATTCAGTCGAAATGTTCTCCAGAAGGCGAAGATTTTATCTGGTTGCATCGAATTTCAAAAGCCTGATTTCCTGTAGATAGCAAATATTACTTCGTTAGCATTTCCAGTAAGAAGATCATCAGAAAGCCAGCAAAGAAGGTTGCGGTTAATAACGGTGACTCTTCGATTTCGTGTGCCTCAGTCAGTAACTCTTCTGTCACGAGAAACAACAGCGCTGCGGTTCCGAACGCAATTAAGCCTGCTAATGCTACCCCGGTAAACGCTTGAGATAACAATCCTCCGGTCACTGCACTCAGCACAAACAGCAGGCTCAAACCCGCAAGTACGATCAGCGTCTTTCGCTGTGGGATGCGTTTTCCAGTTAAATTTGCAGTTGTTGCAATTCCCAGTGACAGTAACTCGATCGTCAGTGCAACCGTAAGCAGAATGCCTTCTTTTGCGCCTGCGACAAACCCGATGCCCAACATTAACCCATCGATCGCTAAATCGATTCCAGTTGCCATCAAAAAACCACTTGGTAGCCGTCCGGCTTGCCCTTTTTCGGCGGATTCGGCTCGACTTGTCCAAGAGCGAATGGTTAACATCAAAGCGGTTCCAAGCGTAAACCCGATCGCGGTCGTTGCGATTTTATGCTCATGAACTAAATCCGGAATAAATTCCGCTGAGACGACCGCAAAAACAACCCCTGCTGCAAAATGTAAGACTGCGCTCCGTAGATTTTGTCCCGGAATGCGAACCGTAGCTATACCACCCGCGAGAAGCATGATGACGGCAGGGATAAATGAGAAGTTAACAAGCTTCCACAATAGATCCATTGTTCTCCAGTCAGGCTTTAGAGCGTTAGGTGGATAGACTACCAGAAATTCTTGCTTCCGCTTGCTACCTTCAAAGAAGTCGATGAATGAAGAAAGCCTGAAGGCTAGAAACTACAAGCTCAGGCTTTCTCAGTAGGGTGTGTGAGGAGTGACAACTGCGCTGAGGCGATAGCCTGAATCAGTGCAGCGATATTTCTACTTTAATCAGTAGGGATGAAACGCTGATGAAATTTTTGTCTAACTTGAGCAGAGAAATTATGGCAACAGAATCGAGTTCAGAAATTGCGTAAAAAGCTTGATCTGCGATCGTAATCTGGACTATATTATTAAACCAATATCTGAATATTTATTCAGATATTAAATTGATTCTAGGTCAGCCGCCGTGAGTAACCTTTCTCAATCTTCCGAGCTTCTGAATTGCGAAGTTCCAGTCGTACATCTCGATCAGGTTCGTCAAGTTCAGCCGGGTTTACTAACCATGACCCAAGCGCAACATATGGCGGAATTTTTCGGTGTGTTAGCCGATCCGAATCGATTGAGATTGCTGTCAGCTTTAGCAAAGCAAGAACTGTGCGTTTGTGATTTGGCAGCAGTGCTGAAGATGAGTGAGTCGGCGGTATCCCATCAACTGCGAGTTCTCAGGGCAACCCGCCTGGTGAACTATCGCAAAGAAGGACGCAACGTTTACTACAGTTTGGCAGATCATCATGTTCTGAATCTTTATCAAGAGGTTCACGCGCATCTTTCTCACTCTGAAGCCTAACCCGTTGATTTTTTTACGAAACATCTGAATTTTTGTTCAGACATTCAAAAACACACTCACCAAGGAGACTCAATGAAAGCAAGAAAACCAACTCAGTCAAGCTGCTGCGGTCACGACGACCACCACGATCATCAGCCGCGCAAAACGGCTCATGACCACACCGCAGGACATAGCCACGACGACCGTCATAGCCACAGTCACGACGATGATGACCATGATCATAGTCATGGCGGTGGGGATCTCAAGCAGGAAATCATCGTTACTGCGATCGTGGTTGTTCTGTTCTTAATTGGCTTTATCTTCGAGCAACAATTGCACAATACGCCCTATTCAATTGCGGAATATGCTGTCTTGATTCCGGCGTATCTCTTGAGCGGTTGGGGCGTTTTGAGTAGTGCTGGACGCAATATTCTGAAAGGGAAAGTCTTTGATGAGAATTTCCTGATGACGATCGCAACGCTAGGCGCGATCGCGATTCATCTATTGCCGGAGGCGGTTGCGGTGATGCTATTCTTCCGCATTGGGGAACTGTTTCAAGAATCTGCGGTGGGTCGATCGCGCAAATCAATTAGCGCGTTGTTAGAAGTCCGTCCTGATACCGCAAATTTGAAGATCAACGGAGAAGTGAGACAAGTTTCTCCAGAATCCGTCAAAGTTGGCGATATGATTCTGGTCAAGCCTGGAGAGAAGGTTCCGCTTGATGGTGAAATTTTAGACGGCAATTCGCAGGTTGATACCTCTGCGCTGACAGGTGAATCGGTTCCACGTACTGTTAAACCTGGCGAAACGGTTCTAGCAGGCATGATTAACCAATCGGGTGTACTCACGATCAGAACGACAAAGCTGTTTGGCGAATCGTCGATCGCTCGAATTTTAGAGCTAGTCGAGAACGCCAGCAGCAAGAAAGCCGAAACCGAGAAATTTATCCGTAAGTTTGCCAAAATCTACACACCGATCGTAGTGTTCTTGTCATTGGCAGTGGCAATCCTTCCGCCATTGTTTATGAACAATCCAACTGATGCAGATCGCTTCCGTTGGGTCTACAATGCTTTGGTTTTGCTGGTGATTTCCTGCCCATGTGGATTGGTAATTAGTATTCCACTCGGCTATTTTGGCGGCGTTGGGGGTGCAGCAAAACGAGGTGTGCTAGTCAAAGGCTCCACTTATCTAGACACACTTGCAGCCGTGAATACGGTTGTGTTTGACAAGACAGGGACTTTGACTCAAGGTGTGTTTAAAGTCACTCAAATTATTCCAAAGAATGGCTTTACCGAAGAGAAGTTACTAGCCCTTGCAGCCCAAGTAGAATCCCATTCAAATCATCCGGTAGCTCAGTCGATTCGGACAGCTTATGGTCGAGCGATCGGTGAGTCTCAAGTTCAAGACTACAAAGAAATTGCAGGGCATGGAATCCAAGCAAAAGTTGGCAATCAGCTTGTGATTGCAGGCAACGATCGTCTACTACACCGTGAAAACATTGCTCACGATGTCTGTCAAGTTGATGGAACAGTTGTGCATCTAGCTGCTAACGGTACTTATGCAGGTCGTATCATTATTGCAGATGAGCTAAAAGAAGATGCAGTCGAGGCAATTCGATCGCTGAGAAAAATCGGCGTTGAAAAAACAATTATGCTGACAGGCGACAATCAAAGCGTTGCCGATGGTGTGGCGAGACAACTAGGCTTGAGCGGCTATCGAGCGGAACTTTTACCTGAAGGGAAAGTCGAAGCGATCGAGCAAATCTTACGTGAATCTGGTAAAGGAAAAGTCGCTTTTGTGGGAGATGGGATCAATGATGCTCCAGTGATTGCGCGGGCAGATGTGGGGATGGCAATGGGTGGACTTGGCTCAGATGCCGCGATCGAAACGGCGGATGTGGTAATCATGACCGATGCTCCATCCAAAATTGCTGAAGCCATTCAAATCGGACGCAAGACTCACCGAATTGTAATTCAGAACATTGTGTTAGCGATGGCAGTGAAGGGCTTCTTTATCATTCTGGGTGCATTTGGACTCGCAAGCCTCTGGGAAGCGGTATTTGCCGATGTGGGCGTGGCGCTACTTGCCGTTCTCAATGCGAACCGGGTTGTGAGATAACACAGTTTGCTTTACTGGGACGAAAAGCTTTTCTTTTCATCCCAAACTTATTGACATCAGGAGGTTTAAAGCTTTATGCCGCGTAAACGATCGACCCCTTGGATTTATCGCTGGTCACGCTTCATCATGGCAGGACTGGCAACGATCGGAGCCGTCGTGACGGGTTATTTAACGATCGTCAAATTCTCTCAAAGTTCGACGGCTTGCCCGACGAATGGATGTGACATTGTTCTATCCAGTCCCTATGCAACTGTGTTTGGATTACCGTTAGCGTTGTACGGGTTCTTAGCGTATGTCAGCATGATCGGGTTTGCGATCGCGCCTTTGTTAATCAATCCCGAAAAAGATAAGACCTTGCGCTCGAAACTCGAAAACTGGACAGGGTTATTCCTGTTTATGGGTGCAACGGCAATGACAATTTTTAGCGGCTACTTAATGTACTTGATTGCATTCGAGATCAAAGCCGTTTGTGTGTACTGCGTGGGTTCTGCTTTCCTATCATTTAGTTTGTTTGTGGTGTCGATCATCGGTCGCGATTGGCAGGATGTAGGACAACTCTTTTTCAGTGGAATTGTTGTCGCAATGGTTGTTTTAATTGGAACAATGGGCGTTTATGCAGGAGTGAAGAATCCTGAAATTGCCGATCGCGCCATTCCAGGAGAAGCAGGTTCACCAATCACGACTTCATCCGGTGCGGCTGAACTGGCTTTAGCGGCTCATCTTAAACAGGTAGGAGCCAAGATGTATGGCGCGTTTTGGTGTCCTCACTGCCATGACCAAAAACAGCTTTTTGGCAAAGAAGCATTTAACCAGATTAATTACGTTGAATGTGATCCGAAAGGGAAGAATCCTCAGCCTGATGTCTGTCAAGCAGAAGGTGTGAAAGGATATCCGACTTGGAAAGTAAACGGTCAGACAGTTTCTGGAACACAATCTTTAGAGGAACTCGCTCGACTGTCGGGCTACCAAGGCGCACGTAATTTTCAGAACGTAAAGCCCTCGCCTTAATTAGACCCTTGAATACTCTAAATACAACTGAAAATCAACAGCAGCAAAAGGTAAAACGCCTCTGGTGGGTGTTTGGTTTACGCAGTGGGCTTTTTCTAGTTGAACTAGGAGCCGGACTTTGGAGCCATAGCCTATCGCTGCTAGCAGGATCAGGGCATTTATTCTCAGACCTAATTACGCTAGGGCTGACGCTACTTGCAACCTGGCTCACAAAACGTCGATCGACAACTCAAACCGTAGTCAATCAAAATAGACGGATCGAGGCTTGGATTGCTTTGCTGAATGGAGTCAGTTTAGCGATCGTTGCAATGCTTCTCGGCTGGGAAGCGATCGAACATCTCCAAGCGCCTGAACCTGTATTGGGCTTACCCTTACTGGGTGCAGCAGCGCTAAGTTTGATCATCAACGGTTTGAGTCTCTATCTTCTACAAAACGACCATCATCATGATTTGAATCTGCGCGGCGTGTTTTTGCATGGCGTTGCAGATGCCGCGAGTTCAATTGGGGTAATGGTTGCAGCTTTAGCGGTTTATTTCTTGAATTGGGTCTGGGTGGATGCGGCAATCGGTTTACTCGTCGCCTTGCTGATTTGTTTTAGTACAATTTCACTGATTAAAGATAGCTTGCGAATTTTGCGGCATCAATCTGCTTAGGCAATGTATAGAGCATTAACCGAATGTCCGTATTATACCTGTCGCCCCGTATTGCTCGTTATCCCGTATCTGCAAGGTTAGCAATTTTTGTCATCACATTGCTAGGGCTATGGTTGCCGATCGCGCTGCCCATCTACTGGATTTGGGGCACAAACAACACCATCAGCATCATTACAGTTCTGGCACTCTATGCCGAATTTGTCGGATTGCTCTGGATCTGGGGGCGAACGGTTCATCAAGATACTCGCCCGCTTCAGCAGCACGGATTACTGAGAACTCGGCAGAATTGGCGAGAGCTATTGAAAGGGATAGTTATTGGAGTCGTGAGCCTGTTTTGCTTGTTCTTAGTAGAAGGCGCAATCGGCTGGATTGAATGGCAACCAATTCCGCAAAACTTACTCAGAATCATCTTAGAAGGGTTACTCGTCGCATTCGGTGTAGGACTGGCAGAGGAGCTACTTTTTCGCGGTTGGCTGGTCAATGAATTGCGATGGAACTATCGCCCACAACTTGCGATATGGATGAGCAGTACAGCTTATGCTTCCTTTCACTTCATTAAACCCTGGTCAGAAATTCTGCGAACGCTGCCTAGCTTTCCGGGATTGTTGCTACTGGGTCTAACGCTCGGCTGGGCGAGGCAATTTCATCAGGGACGCTTGGGATATGCGATCGGGCTTCATGCAGGTTTGGTCTGGGGCTACTACATCATCAATGTGGGGAATTGGGTGCGATACTTGGATCGAGTTCCTGTTTGGGTGACAGGGATCGATCGTAATCCACTCGCGGGGGGCATGGGGCTATTGTTTCTCAGTGCGATCGCACTAAGCTTGCGCCTCAAGTACTGGACTTAAAGCATACGTATTTACACAACCAAGATGATTTCAGCATCGCTGCTTATAGGATCGTGATTTAATCTCAGCAAGTTTGTATGACTAAGTTTCTATCGTCTTCGACTCGTCGATTTGATTGGGTTCATTCACGAGTCCAAAAGACTGCTATCCGACGCAAACGCAAGGCAGTGATTCTAATGTTGCTGACAGCACTCATTCTGTTGGGCGGTTTAGGCGGTCGCTTATTCTATGTACAGATTGTTCAAGGAAAGTACTATGCTCAACTTGCCCAACAGAATCGGGTTCGACTAATTTCTACACGAGAAGAACGAGGAAGAATCTTAGATCGTAAAGGTCGAATTTTAGCAGGAAGCAAGCTTTCCTATTTAGTAGCGCTTCAACCGTCTGCTCACAAGCCAGCCGAATGGAATACGATTCTGAGTCGCCTCTCTAAAGTTCTGGACATTACGACAGATACCCTTCAGCAACACTTAAAGCAAGCGGCAAATCGTTCTCAATGGGCTGTTGTGGTGAAACGAGGAATTAATGCCGCTGAAGTGACTCGAATTAAGGAACAACTCAGCAATTTTCAAGGCGTTGAGGTGCGGCAGGATTTGATGCGCGTCTATCCAAATGGAACATTAGCGGCTCATGTCTTGGGATATGTGGGTGAAATTGATGCTGAGACGATGAAAGCTCGTCAGAATCAGGACTATCATTTTGGCGATCTGATTGGTAAAGCAGGCATTGAAGCGGCTTATGAATTACAACTTCGGGGGCAACAGGGAGGGCAGCAAGTTGAAGTGAATGGAGTTGGGCAAATTATTAAGAAGTTGGCTGATAAACCTGCTCAACCGGGTCAAGAAATTCAACTCACGCTGGATTTAGAGTTGCAGAAAGCAGCAGAGACGGCATTAGGCGATCGCGTTGGTGCGATTGTTGCACTCAACCCTAACACTGGTGAAGTGTTAGCAATGGCGAGCCGTCCTGATTTTGATCCCAATCTATTTACTAAGCGGATTAGCCCGCAAGCGTGGCAACAACTTCAAGCAAAACAGTTTCCCTTCGTCAACCGGGCATTGCAAGCCTATCCGCCTGCCAGCACCTTCAAAGTGATCACCGCGATCGCGGCATTGGAGTCCGGCAAATATAGTGCGAATACCGTTCTGGATACCTATCCTTATCTTTCGATCGGCGGTAGCCAGATTTGGGAATCGAATCGATCGGGATTTGGGCGAGTAGGATTTGTAGATGCACTGGCTTGGAGCAGCAACACCTTTTTCAGTCAGGTAGCCGTCGGAATAGGAGCTTCACCCATTCTTGACTGGGCAAGACGATTTGGAATGGGACAGAATACAGGAGTTGAACTATCAGCAGAAGAAGCACATGGGTTCGTGCCTGACCCAGATTGGAAACAAAAGCAACTGAAAGAAAGATGGTATGCCGGGGACACGATCAATACCTCGATCGGTCAAGGAATGATGCAGGTAACGCCGCTTCAGGCTGCTATCATGTTCGCAGCCGTAGGCAATGGAGGCTACCGCGTTCAACCTTTTCTGGTTAAAAAGAATCCGGCAATTTCAGTACGACAGCAAAAAAAATCACTCAACCTCAAGCCTGAGACGCTTCGGGTTTTACAAGCAGGATTGCGAAGTGTCGTCAGTAAAGGAACAGGACAAGCACTGAACGAAACGAGGCTGCCACCCGTTTCGGGTAAAAGTGGCACAGCCGAAGACCCGCCACGTCCTACTCACGCCTGGTTTGGAGCTTATGCACCGAGCGATAAACCTGAAATCGTCGTCGTCGCCTTTGCCGAAAATGCGGGGGGTGGAGGTGGCGCGATCGCTGCACCGATGGTTCGTCAAGTGATGGAAACCTATTTCAAAACAAAGCAGTCTGACACCGGAATGGAGCGGTCGGAATAAATGCTTGACGCTTTGAAGATTGCCTAACTGGAGAAAGAAATAGACTCAGTAGATCGATAAGTTTTTAGATCCTTCGCCAGTCAAGCATTACAGCAGAGGAACGAGGTCTTTTGGAAACCTTGTTTGACCGCCCTTTCGTTAACTGGGAGCGCGTGTTTCGCGGCTGAAATTCTTTTCTATTAACCCAAGCTAAGTAGCATCCTTTAATCTATTCTCATGTTGTTCTGTTAACTCAGACACTCTGCCGTTTGTGACAAAGCCATCCAATCTTGGTTTAGTAGCAATGCAGTTCTATTATCTGAAAGAAGCGTCGCGATTCAGATATTAGAAATTAACGAGAAGAGCAGTTCCATACATAATTGCTAGACCTAAAATAAATCCAATCAGGCTGACGGTTGAGAGCCAATGGCTACCGGATCGATGAGCCGTCCGCATCAGATATGCTCCAACCTCCACCATCACTTGCAGGATCGCTCCGACTCCAATTCCTAAGAAAACGGCTGCCCAGTGAGGCGAAAAGGTGAAGGCTCCAATCCAAGTACCAATCACAGCAGGCAGTCCTGCTAAGGCGATTAAACTGAGGAATGTCGTGAATTTAGGACGTGTATCAACTAGAGGCGCAGCAATTCCGATTCCCTCTGTAATGTTGTGCAGGGTGAACCCAACGACGAGCAGCGAACCAAGTGCCGCTTCTCCGGATGCAAAGGCAGTGCCAACTGCCAATCCCTCCCCCAAGTTATGCCAGCCAATTCCCAATGCTAGATAACTTGCAAGTGCCTTTCCTTCTGGAGAATTGCCACTTCGTCTGCCGATCGCCAAAATTGCAAGGAACGAGATGATAGCAACCAGCCAAACAAGCGCACTGGCGGAGAAAGCACTCGCCGACTTTGTTGCAAGTTCTAATCCTTCTTCCAGCGTGTCTACGAGAAGAAATGCCAACATGCCAACGGTCAGTGCCAAAATGAACTTCATTCCCTGTCCGCCCAACTGCTTCAAGGCTGGGTAGAACAGCATTCCCAGAGCGACAGGCATGACTCCTACATATATCCCCAGCAGTGCGTACGCCAAAATGCGACTCAACGAAATTTGCGGCGTTGGTACAGCAACGGCAATCTCATGATCGAATCCTATTCCCGTATTGGTGATGAACCGGATATGATGCGTTTCATCGCGCACCCAAGGGTAGGGCAATTTAATCCAAGCTGTTTGCAATCGAGGTAATTCTCCTGGTGGCGTTTGGGTAAAGTTCCGATAAGCTCCGTCAACCTGAACTTGGGCAATTTGCATCGGTTCTGAACCACTAGCTCTCACGAATAAAGAAATGCCATTATCATCGAGCAGCGTTCGCTCTACGGTAAGCTTCTCAATCGGAGGGGCTGAAACTCCCAAGGGTTCAAGTGGATTGCTAGAGAGAAATACTCCGATCGCGATCGCCAGTGCAACGAGCGGCAAGACGATCCAAAGCAACGTCTTTTTCATGCCACCACCTCAAACGCGCTCATCCAACCGAGTTCCAAAAATTCTGACTGGTGGGCGTGGAACATATAAATACCTGGTTCATGCTCCTGAAAAGTAAATTCCAGAATGCCTCGCTGGGCTTGGCATTGCATGACCGTATCAACTGTTCGCAGCGTTGGTGTTAACGTAGTGCCGTGGTCGTAGTAATCAAAAAAGTTTCCGTGGAGATGGAAAGAGTTGATCGGGTCAAACTCAGTGACATTGATCAAATACACTCGTACTGGGCGATCGCGCTCAATCCGAATCGGGCGTTTCATGAATTCATGGGGAATCGTGTTGATAGCATAGAATTCGTTTTCGTCATCAAAATTGGTATCAAACGCATTCATCACCATCAGAAACTCCTGCCACTTCGCATTTTGTGGGCTGCCAAGTAACCGAGACTGAGCTTTTTCTGGTTGGTCAGGATGTCGTTTAGGGTCAGGATCGATAATAAACGCGCCGTAGAGTCCCTTGTGTAAGTGCCGTTTGAACGGAGCAGAGTGACAATGATAGAGATGACAACCAAAGGGTTTGGCATCAAACTCATAAACTACTTCCTGATTAGGATATGCTTCGAGCGTACCAGGAATACCATCTTGCCGTGCTGAGTGAATGCCGTGAAAATGAAGCGTGTGTGGATGAACACCTGGATTTTTGAAGCGAATCCGGACGCGATCGCCCTCTGTCACTCGCAGGGTTGGACCTGGAACACGCCCATTATATGTCCAGGCAGGATAAATGACTCCAGGGGCAATCTCAACTTCCCGTTCTGCAACTGATATTTCAAACTCTCGCAACGTTCTGCCATCAGGCAATCGCGAGACTTTTCCTACCTCCCAATCTGTCAAAATAGCTTGTGGTTCAAACCCATTACGGGAATTGTCCACATCTCCCATCGTCATACTGCCTCCATGCACAGGGGCAGAATGACCTGAAGGTGTACTAGTGTCCGCAGAAGTGGGAGTTTGGGCAAAGACACTATCGGGCAGAAGCTTACCCAGTAATGCCCCAACACCCAATACACTACCTCCAATGAGTGATCGCCGCTTGAGGCTCAAATCCATAATTCCTTCTTTTCATATTTCTTTCATAATTCCACAAATTAACGCACTTTGATTAGTTTCAGCCATTAAAGTTTGTAAGTGGAGTGGATTAGCAGATGCTCAGGTTTTATGAAACTTATAGCCATCGACCAGGCGGTATACCTCTATCTCTTGACTCAGTATTAAGATTCACTCGATTTTGTAATTAGGCTGCTTTGACCACTTAAGTCCTTTTGGAAAAGACCTAAAAATGGAGTTGCTTTTGCTCCAGCAATCGCATGAGTAGGGGAGCGATCGCAAAAATAGTCATGCTGACACAAGCCGTCATCACTGCCCCAATCGACGCGATTCCTGCTATCAAAGGACATAACCAGCAATGAATTTAGGATGTAGAACATTTACATCTCATCGTTAGGGAAGAAAAAATGAAGTAGGCGTTGAGCAGTTAACTTCAATCGCTTGAGCACCGACTCAATTTATTTGCTGATGAAGATTCATAGTGAGAGCATTGACGAACGCCTTTCGCTACGTCTGCCAGCAATTCATCCGCTAAGTCTAAAAGCTTCGCAATTCGCACATCGGCAAGCTCGTAGTACATAAACCGTCCTTGCTGCTCGCGTATAACTAGATCACAGCAGCGCAGGCAACTGAGATGATTAGACACATTGGATTGGCTAAGTCCCGTCTGGTGAACGATTTCGCTCACTGTCAGCGGACCGCTCCGCAGGGTGTTCAGGATGGACAGACGAGAGGGATCAGAGAATCCTCGAAAGAGTTTCGCCTTCAGATCTGCCGTTCGAGTGCAGGTAGTCATTTGCTTACTGGCGCAGTTTAGACCATGACATATTATCAGTCAGTGATACATCATCAATGTATCACTGACTGATAATATATTACATATCAGCATCTGCTGATACGTTTGACCTCAATAAAAACACGATTTTGAAGGGCTGCCAAGATGAACTCAGCTTCAGTACTGAAAACTCTACAGGCACAGATCGGTGGCATGGACTGTGGCGGTTGCGCTAAGACGATCGAAGCGACGTTGCAGCAACTTCCCGGAGTCACTGAAGCGAAAGTCAGCTTTGCCACAGAACGGCTCAGCGTCACTTACGACTCGCAGCAGGTGAATGAAACCGCTATTCGTGATCGTGTTACTGCATTGGGTTACACCATTGAACCTATTCCAAATCAGACCACGCAAGTTCAAGTACCATCGACTCAAACGCTACAAGCACAGGTCAGCGGCATGGACTGCGGTGGTTGTGCTAGAACCATTGCCGCAAATTTACAACAGTTGTCAGGAGTCACTGAAGCAACGGTTAACTTCGCTTCAGAACGGTTAAATGTAATTTACGACCCGCAACAAGTCAGTGAAATCGACATCACTAAGCGCGTTACAGATTTAGGCTACACAGTCGAAATAGATCGGACAGCAAATTCATCTGCTGATGCGGACGGTACAATCGTAAACTCGGCTGATTGTTTGCCATCTCGCAACTCTGATTTGGGTGGGTGGCAATTCTGGCTCAAAACTCGCCGAGGACAAACAGTTGTTTTGAGTGGTATTGGATTGCTACTAGGATGGATTGCAGAACGGCTACTGTCACTCCCGTTAGTTGCTCAGGGATTTTATGCGATTAGTTTGATGATTGCGATCGTGCCTATTCTCCGAGCAGCCTGGATTGCGCTCAAACTGCGTCGAGCCGATATGAACCTGCTCATGACTTTAGCAGCAATCGGGGCAGCAATTTTGAATCAGTGGTTGCAGGGCGCACTCGTCATTTTTCTTTTTGCGCTCGGAACGACGCTGCAAAATTTCACACTCGGTCGGACCCGCAACGCCATTCGAGACTTAATGGATCTGACTCCTGCAACCGCAACAGTGAGGCGGAGTGGGCAAGAGGTCTCTGTTCCAGTTGCAAGGATTCAGATTGGGGAAATTTTAACCATTCGCCCTGGTCAGCGCATTGCGCTTGATGGTGTTGTCATATCTGGTCTGAGTGCAGTTGATCAGTCTCCGATTACTGGAGAATCCCTGCCAGAAAATAAGGAGAAAGGGGATCAAGTGTTTGCAGGAACGTTGAATCAGACCAGGTTTTTAGAAGTTGAAGTCACGCATACGGCTAGCGATACAACTGTTGCTCGGATTGTTCATTTGGTTGAAGAGGCTCAAGAAAGTCGTGCGCCCATTCAGCAATGGGTCGATCGCTTCTCTGCCATCTACACCCCAATCGTTTTGGCTCTCGCGGCTGGCATCACACTGATTCCGCCGCTTCTATTTGCCCAACCATTTCAGCCCTGGTTCTACAAAGCGCTGGTGTTGCTTGTCATTGCCTGCCCCTGTGCTTTAGTGATTGCCACGCCTGTTTCACTCATTAGCGCGATCGGAGCCGCCACTCGTCAAGGCGTACTGTTTAAGAGTGGAAATGCACTAGAGACTGCCGGACGGCTCACAACATTAGCCTTTGATAAAACAGGCACGATTACTCAAGGGCTACCAGTGGTGCAGAAGGTGCAGCATCTAGGTTCTATGAGTGCCAACATGGTGTTGCTCATTGCTGCCTCACTGGAGCAACAGTCAGAGCATCCGCTGGCAAAAGCGATCGTTGTTGCGGCAATGGCGCAAGGATTAGATCTGGAAGCTCCAGAATCGTTTACTGCTGTTCCTGGTAAAGGAATTTGGGCGAAGTTTGGACAGGCTGTTTATTTTGTAGGCAATCGCCGATTGTTTGAGGAGCAGAACATTGAGCTTTCAGCAGCCGCTAAATCGCTGTTAGCTGAAATTGAATCTCAAGGTCAGACTCCAGTGTTAATCGGAACACAACAAGGATTAGTTGGGGCGATCGCCTTGGCAGATGGAATCCGACTTGAATCCGCAGAAGCAGTACGTCTACTCAAACGCATTGGACTCAAACGACTGGTAATGCTTACAGGCGATCGCTCTGCGGTAGCAAGACAGGTTGCTCATGAAGTTGGCATTGAGGAGTACCAGGCTGAATTGCTGCCTGAAGATAAATTGCAAGCTATTTACAAGCTACGTCGCTCTGGTGTTGTGGGCATGGTTGGAGACGGCATCAATGATACGCCTGCTCTTTCTGCTGCCGATGTTAGTTTTGCAGTTGGTAAGATTGACGTGGCGCTGGAGGCGGCTGATGTCGTATTGGTTGGAAATGATTTAAGACGTTTAGGTGATGCTATTAACCTTAGCCGTCGCACCCTATTAGTAATTCAACAAAGTATTGCTATTGCCCTAGTTCTGAACGCTACATTCATCATTCTGGGAGTTTTGGGTGTGATTGGACTCCCGATCGCAGTCTTTGAAGACATGGGATCTTCCTTGCTAGTAACACTCAATGCCATGCGTTTATTCAAGATTAAAATCAACGAAGCCTAGACGTTCCTGCTCCGGCAAAGAAACGATGTCCGTAATTCTTTTTGCGGTTCTGATTGCTGGACTTAATGCTTGATTGTATGAGTGGCGATCGGATGATTTTAGGATGCGGTAGTGACTTCAAACCTGTGTTGTGAGTTGGGTGCGTTGTCTTCTTAGTTTGAATCCCAGCACAAATCCAACCCCAACAACGTAGTCAATATGGAAGTTGCTGTCTACGTCGAATGCCGAATCCAGCCAGTAGACCTACAACAATCAACCCTGTGAAATAGACTAATCCAGTCAAGCGAACCTGAAGCGGAGGTGTTACCCCTTCAACTTCGATCGTTTGCTCAACTTGGAAGGGCTGAAACTTCCGAATCGCGTTAGAACTAGGGAAAACTTCTACCTCAATTCTATGTGGCGCACCATCAAAAAACTGCTGCTGCCAGCTAAATTGTCCGGTCGTATCATTTAGCCCTTCATAAGCAAAGGCATTCCAGTTGTTTTCAAGCTGAGTTGTTGTTACTTTTAGCTGGACATCTGAGACAGGCTGCTTGGTTTGGGAATCAATCACGTTCACTTGCAAGCGAGCAGGCTGACCGACGATCGCGCTTTTGTCTCCGGTTAATCGCATCTCAAGTCCTTGAACTTGTCTGACGGCTGAAGCATCTGATTTCGGAGCAGTTTCAGCCATGTGCGACATTGGCATCGACATCCCGGACTGTGCCATTTCTGCACTGACGTTGACATAGAGAAGCGCTGCGATCGCAACAATTACTGCCCCACTCAGCAACAATCGAACCCGTTGTGGCGCAATTTCTCCAGGCTGAATCAATTGCCGTCCGCCGATGATCCAGCCGCCCACTAATCCAACGATGAGTAGGACAGCGGCTAAAATGGCGAAATTGCGATACTTAATCCAGTTCTCAGGAATCGAGAGCGTTAGAGTTTGCTGAAAAGGTGTAAAAGCATTGGCGGTCTGTGGAGTCACATTAACTAATAGCTGGTAAGTGCCGCGAATCGGGAAGGTCTGCTGAAGCTGCACTTTGCCTTGGGGCGCGATCGCATCGATATCTAATAGCTTTGTACCTTCAACAATCGGAAAGTCTGTCGTAAACCAGGGAGTTTTAGACGGTGTGAGAATCTGTATACGGATTTTGGCATTGGTCAAAGGTTGACCGTTTGCATCGATCGCTTCGAGTGTGAGACGGGCAGGCGGTTTATGGGTTTCCGCTTCTGCCTCAAATGGAGCGAGTTGGGAAATGGACGGATCAGTTGTTAGGCGAATCGTTGATCGTGGAGTCTGAGAGAATCCCGTCACTCCATAGAACATCAAGCTCATTAGGCAAGTCGCGCTAATGAACGCAGAAAGCTTTAATTTTGGCATTACGACCTCACAAGTATTGTTAATGACAAGAAACCATCAGCGTGCGATGTCGAAGAGAATGCACCTTGTCATGAGCCGCTGGATATGTAGTGAAGTAGACTGTCCAGAGAATTAAAGCACAAAGCGAAACATAGAGCGTTGCTTGTACGGGCTTAGACAGCGTGAAGCAAACGGCTCGTTGAGAAAAAGACGAATGCGATCGAGTAATCATTCTGTACCTCGCAGATGAATTGGAACGTGAAGTAAATCGGCGGGCATCCTGGCTGATCAATCTCGAATTCATGACTGATTTACAGTTGCGGGACAGCGTTGGACTTGCACCAAACTTTCCCCTTTACTTCTGACGGCTGCTCCCCATCAGAACCGATCGTGTCTGTTAGTTTAGCGCGATTTTGGCGATCGCTTTGATTTTTTAATTTTTCTTCGGTTTAACAAGTGCAATCGCTCCTACCTCTCTCGAATGGCAAGGCAACGGTTTTGATCATCCAACTCTTTAGAAGCATGAAACTCGTCTAAACTGGCGAGTCGCGACAAAAACGATGAAGCAATTACTGATGGAAATTGTCTAACCGACCAATTTCATCGGCATCAGCCAGTTTTGATGCTGATGAAATTGAATCAAAGCAATGCTCAAAATTCAATTGACCAAATGCCCGGAATTTCACGAAGATTTGAGAAAGCGCGATTTTCCTGACTAGCTGCGTGAATTTTTTAGTGGAAGCTGAACTGTAAACTGACTTCCTTTTCCTAGTTGGCTCTGAACTTGAATCTTTCCGTGATGTGCATCTACAATGGCTTGAGCAATTGCAAGTCCAAGTCCTGCACCGCCTGTGTGTCGAGAGCGATCTGAACTGACACGATAAAAGCGATCGAACACACGCGGTTGATCTTCTGCGGCAATTCCGACCCCTGTATCTTGCACCTGAATCAGTGCGGTTTGATCTTCAACCGACAATCGAACAGTCACTGTCCCTTCAGAAGGGGTGTATTGAATTGCGTTTGTGATGAGATTGGTAACCAGTCGGTAAAGTTGCTCTTCATCGCCGATGATATTCACGGGTTGATGAACGGTTAGTTGTAGCTTCAGTGTAATGTGAGCAGAAAGCGCAAATGCTGCTAACTCTTCGACTAAATCTTGCACAACATCATTGAGGCAAACCACCTGACGCTTGATCGGAAAAACTTTGAGATCCATGCGGGACAACATGAGTAAATCTTGCACGAGTTGAGAAAGCCTTGCATTTTGTCGTTCGATCGTTTGCAATGTCCCTTGTGCTTCAGATAAGCTCAGTGGCGTTGTCTCTAATGTTGCCTCAACCGTGGCTTGAATTGCTGCAAGCGGCGTTCTCAGTTCGTGAGCAGCATCAGCAGTAAACTGTTGAATCTGTTGATAAGAGTCATACACTGGACGCATCGCGATTCCTGCCAGTCCCCAACTTGCTGCACCGATTACTAGAATCGCGATCGGCGTTCCTAACAAAAAGAAGATTTTCAGGGATTGTAGATGATCATCATAGCTTTCGAGCGTTCGTCCTACCTGTAAATATCCCCAAGACTGTCCGGTTGAAGTTTTTAATTGTAATGAAACCTGGTGGTAGCGTTGTCCTTGATTGTCAACAATCGTTCGCCAAGGTTGCGTTTGAACTTGAGGTGTGGCTTGTGGAGGGGTATTCACTGTTCCTATGCGCTGCAAAGAGAGATTAAGAAACTGAATGTAGTACAAATCTTGAGTACTGACTCCTAAGACGTGAATATGTGACGACGGTGGCGGCGTTTTACATGCAGTCTGACTGCGGCAGAGACCGGGTAAAACCTGCTCAACGCGATCACTCAGTTCTCCCGGTTTGTCTAGGATCGGCTCTAAGCTATCGTGTAATGTTCCTGCGAGAGTTTCGATTTCATCGTCGATCGCAGTCCAATGCACCTGTGCTAAATGAAGATAGATAGCAATTCCACAACCGCTTAAAATTAATCCCATCACGCCTGCATACCAGGCTGCGAGTTTCAGACGAGTTCGATTAAACAGTTGGCTTTGGTGCATGGAATTGAATGAGTGCTGACCAAATGATAGCTTGATTTTAAGAATAAATTGAGTGACCGTATCGTTGAAGTTTGCTAACATGATGCGCGAAGATGAATCCAACTCTAAAGCTAACGCTGGAAGAGAAGCGTGATACCCTAAACCATTAAACTTCACGCTGCTATAATACATTGCTAGCACTGCACAAGCACCTGAAACAGCCTAGCGATTCTCAATATTGGCGCTATCAATGCAAAATAAAATCGGTGTGAAACGCTCTTTGTTTAGAACGAACGACAAAGACATCATTCAACTTGTACAACAAGCAGGATTGTTGTAGTAATTGGAATACCACTCGACCGTTTTCGCTAACCCCTCTTCTAGAGAGACTTTAGGCTGCCAGCCAAGCTTTGTAACTGAAGACTCTATGTTAGCAATGCGGACTTGTTCCATCGGTCGCTCAGGTAAGGCTCCAAATAAAGGCTGAATGCTAGGATTGACCAGTTGATTGATGTGATGCACAACACTAGAGATCGGCGTTAATGTTCCAGAGCCAAGATCAAACATATCGCCTTCTACCCCTGGCGCTTGTGCTGCTGCAATCAGACCTTCAACTACATCCTCGACGTAAATCCAATCGATCTGGCGTTGACCGCTACTGAGCTTCGGGGCTTCTCCTTTTAGCAAAGAGAGTGTAACATAGGGAATTAACTTGTCAAAATTCATTTGTGCAGGTCCATACACTAGAAACACGCGCGTTCTGACGATCGGTAACTGATACAAATGCTGAAACATTTGAGCATAAGCACTGCTTGACCATTTTGCAGCAGCATAAGGCGAGGACGGAATCGGATCTTCCCCTGCATCGGGTTCTTCTAACGATCCTGCTAACACAATTCTCCGTCCGCTAAATTCAGCCATTAGCGTCAACAAGTTTACTGTACTAACAAGATGGCTTTGCAATGTAGAAACGACCGCATCAACTCCGCGTGCGCCAGTGACATGACCTGCTAAATGAAAAATAGCATCCGGTTTTACCTGGGTAATAATTCGCCGCATATCCTCGAAGTTCGCGACATCTCCCTGTAACCACCGAATTGCAGAACTGGAAGATTGTTCAACGCGAGAGACACCGTAAACTTCTACTTGATACGCCTGAAGTCTCTGACAGAGATGCCGACCAATAAAGCCACTTGCCCCAGTTACTAAAACCTTTGCGCCTGAGAGAGGGATTGATGAATTAAACATAGAAGGATTCAAAGAAAGAGGAGCTTGAAATTTCGCTGTTAGAGCCAGTGAGCAGCCCAAAAAAGTAGACTGCAACACAGCTAAATTTAAAAGCTTTGAGATGCGATCGTAACGAAGTAGTCTGTTTCTGAGCTACCCCACTAAGTCTTAGCTTAGAAGATCAAAATGAAAATAAGATGAAATATAGGAGGAAAAAGAGCTTGCGCCTAATTTACTGTTCTTGATCTTGGATGAAATAGAGAAAACAAAATTGGCACTCAAAGTGAATGGTTCTCTTCTAAAGCACGATCGGGTTTTTCATCCTCGTTTCATCTCGATCTATCAGAATATGGACTGAAAGTTAATTGCATTGCTGATTTAGACGGCTAGTTCGAGTGAAGTTTTTATGAGTAAGATGGCTCTGAATTCAATTGACCTTTATCTACAAGAAATTGGTCGTGTTCCCCTGCTGACACCTACACAGGAAGTGGAATATGGGAAACAAGTGCAACTGCTTGTCAAGCTTCAGCAAGTTCGAGAAGATTTCATACAGCGTCTTCACCGAAATCCTACTATGGAGGAATGGATACGTGCTGCTCAACTTTCTAGCAGCCAACAGTTAGACCAGATTCTGATCGAAGGTGAATCTGCCAAGCGAAAAATGATTGAGGCGAATCTTCGATTAGTGGTTGCTGTTGCAAAACGCTACCAGAAGCGTCACATGGATTTGCTTGACTTGATTCAAGAAGGAACGCTCGGTCTAGAGCGCGGCGTAATTAAGTTCGATCCGAGTCGAGGCTATAAGTTTTCTACTTATGCGTACTGGTGGATTCGTCAGGGAATTACACGGGCGATCGCATCTCAGTCACGAACGATTCGCTTACCCAGTCATGTAACTGAAAAACTCAACAAAATTAAGAAGGCACAACACGAATTAGGTCAGCAACTGGGACGAACAGCAACTCTGCTTGAAATTGCTCAGGTTGTGGGTTTATCTTCCGCTCAAATTCGAGAATATCTGGCATTTGCCCGTCAACCTGCCTCGCTCAATCAGGTAATTGGAGTCGGAGAAGCAAAGGAGGTCGAGCGACAAGAACTATTGCCTGACGAGAGAATCTCACCCGATGACTACGTGACTGAAATAGCGCTGTGTGAGGAAGTCATTGATCTGTTAAAGCAACTACCTCTACAACAGCGTAAAATTCTAAGCTTACGATTCGGATTAGAGGATGGTCAAGCACTCTCTTTGTCTCAAGTTGGTCTGCGTTTGCAGTTGAGCAAAGAGCGTGTTCGACAACTAGAACGTCAAGCGCTGGTAGTCTTACGACAGTGTGTAAGTTCTCAACCTTAGTGAGACATTAAACAAAATAGTGGAGTCAATAAGTTCTATTGCAAAGGGTTCCGGGGACAGCAAAAAGGCATGTTCTAGACCTGTGTATTTCATGCAAGAACAAAAGTGATTGTTCGCTACTCTTGTTTGTACAGTGCTTGAGCCTGTCTACTGTCCAAACTATGTTCTGGTCGCAAGCTCTTGAACTGCTTGGGTTAAACTATTGAATCAGTCTTTTGACTGGGTTGAATCTACGCCTAGCTTTTTTCGATTCAACGTTCCAAATTCTACTTCATTCGTGAGGTGATGGATCTGCAGACCGTTAACTCTCCGAATGTAGATTGTAAATAACGATAGTTTTCCATCGCTCTGAAAAATTCAGCTTCACACGCCTCGCCATGCAACTCAATTACAATATTCTTGACAGTTGGTAGCCAGCCCTCTGTGTTCGTTGAGAACACAACTGCCTCTGATCCTTCGATGTCTACTTTAAGCAGATCAATTTGACTCGCTCCAGATTGATGTAAAAGATCTTCAATGCTGACCGCATATAAATCTGGCAATTGATCAGCTTGACACTCCTCGACCTGCACAGCCCATTCGCCTTCTGGACTGGGACAAACTTTTAGACCCGTCGCATGAGACCAGACCCCCGATTGAATTAGCGAGACTGATCCCTTGTAAGGTGCAAGATTCTTCTTACAGAGTCGAAAATTTTCTGAATCTGGTTCGACTGCGACAATACGAGCGTTTGGATACTGATTAAGCAAATAAAGTGATGAATAGCCGACATTCGCGCCACAATCAAAAATCAAAGCGGGTGGATCAATCTCTGTTAAACAAGCATATTCCTCTAGGAGGAAAATCTGGTGAAACACTTGATGATCAGTTGATCCGTATCTCAGAAAAACGGGAGCAGAGTAGCCTCTCAGGTGCAATTTTGCGAACTTGTCTTTGAGATTTAATCCAAGTCGCTTAAGTAAGGTTAGTATTGGTGCAGGCAGAGGCTTGTACAACAGCAATCCACGTAGTCCTGTTAATTTAAAGACACAGTAAAATATGTCAATCTTACGCAAAAAACTGTCTAGCCATGAGCTTGAACCTTGTTCTAGCAGTTTATATGCTCTCATTCGAGCTTCGTGTGTCAACATTGCTGCTTCCTCCTGATTAGTCATTAGAATTGAGCGGATACACAGATCAAGGCAGTATGCAACCGTATTTTGACAAGATCGACAAAATCTGTTGCCTTTATCGGTCTAGAACATCACCGGATTTCCCGTCTAGGTCGTTAATTGCTCTCAGCATTCAAACGGTAGCCGAGTCCATAGACGGTCTCGATCGCACCATTCACGCCTTGATCTGCCAGCTTACGTCGCAGTAATCGCATTTGGGCTGCGACCACGTTACTGGAAGATTCTGAGTTCACTGTCCATAGATGATTACGAATCTGCTCGGTGCTGACAATCTGATTCGCGTGTTTCATCAGATATTCCAGCAACTGAAATTCCTTCGCAGTCAAAATCACTCTCGTTGCAGTTTCTTGTGACTGTAGTACTAAGGTTGATGAACCATAATCGAGCATCAGCGAACCGACTTGCAGATTTTGCGGTTGAATCTGGGGCGATCGACGTTGTAATGCTCGTAATCGGGCAAGCAGTTCAACCATACCGAAGGGTTTGACCAGATAGTCATCGGCTCCCGCATCGAGTCCGGTGACGCGATCGTTCAAACTATCTCGTGCCGTTAACATCAACACAGGAAGCGAACTGCCTTGAGCGCGGAGCCGTTTACATAGCTCGATTCCAGACAGTCCCGGTAGCATCCAGTCAATCACTGCTACTGTATACTGCATTTGGGGCTGTGTTAGATAGCTCCAAGCCTCTCTACCGTCTTGTGTCCAATCGACGATGTAGCGATTGCGAGTGAGCGTTTTCTCGATCGCCCTGCCTAAATCGGGTTCATCTTCGACAAGCAAAATCCGCATCGCCTTGATTATTGGTAAGTTTGAATTCGTGCTGTTCCGAGAGGAATTTCTTGAGCAGACCCAATCGTTTTACCATAGATTGGAAATAGCCAAGTACGTCCGATTAAATCAGAAGTTCTAACGTTGTTTAGATCAATTTCGATCGTTTCTCCAGCGGCGATGGATGGTGCAAATGCGATCGCAACCTCTTTCTCACTCAATGAGGTATTCGCATTCAGCGTTTTTCCAGTTGTATCAGTGACTGTTGCTTGACCAAATCGAATTTGTGCAGGTGCATTCTCAGGAACCTTGACACGAATCTCAGATAATGGAATGGCTCCGACTTGAACACCGATATGATAAATTGCACGAGTGACTTTGACGCGATTTGGATACGCAACGCTGTGAATCACGGTCTTTTCTTTTGAGATTGGCATCTGCGCGAGTGCAGAGGAAATGGTGGCGGTAAGCAGTACTGTGACTGCTGCGGTCAAGGTGAGTCGTTGCATTTGTGCTCTCCAAGCGATCGTAGAAACTTAACTGTTTCTATTTTCTAGAATGGCACTCGAAAATGAAACGAGGATGAAATATGACGATGCTGATTTGAAAGAAAAGCCTGAAGCCCCTGCATCTAGGGGTGACTTCAGGCACATTGTCTATGGTGTGTTACTAACGTGATTCTGTTCCCTGAAGTAATCAGTGCCACTAAAGCTAAAAATATCAGCCGAAAGTGAAGCCAGTATGAAAGGACTTCAGTGATGTCTACCTTTGAGAATCAGTTGCTAAAGTCGGGTGCCAAAGTCATCAATCCGAATCACGCCGAGTGGAATATCTGCATTGAGTCCGACAAGTCTACTCTCTAGCCCAAATAGCCAAATTCGGGAATCAGTCAGGGCATGAACATTGCTCATGTTGATTTGAATTGTCGTATCGGGTTCAACAGGTTGAGCAAACGCGATCGTCGCTTTCTGCCCATTCATCGTGAGAGTTACATCTAATGGTTTGCCTGCTTGGTCTTTCACAGTGATTTGCTGACTAAGGCGCAACTGTTCAGGTGCATCGATTGTTAGCGCCGACAATGCTCGACCCATAACGTGAAGTTTGAGAGCATAGCTTTTAGGCTGAAATCTTGCATTGTTCATGCTTCCTGCCGCGCTAACGACGTGGGGAACTCTGGTGTTTCCGGCAATTCCTGCGGCTTGAGCAGTGGGGGCAAATGCAACAGACGCTAATACCAGAGCGCCAGCATACATCAGTTTTTTCATGAGTGTTCTCCTAGTTTAAAGCCTTTAGAATCGTTGGTAAGTGATTCATCTGTTTACAGTTTGGCAAGTGAAAATGAAAACATGATGAAAAGATAATTAATACTAAAAAAATCAGTAGTTTTATAGAAAAAAGACAAAAAAGCGATGCTTGTGACATCGCCAATGAAACACTTGCTAAGCTGAAGCGTTACTTTATGCTACCTATAGTTCGTTGAACGATCGACTACCGCATTCCTCCCTCACAAATTTGTTGCTCTGCAAATGCTCTTTGCGCCATTGCACCAGCAGTAACAGGTTTCAACAGACAGGTTGAGCGAGTGAATTCTGAGGTCGATCGCTGTTCGATCAAACCCTGCGAATTGTTAGAGGTAGGGGGTTGTGGCGCAGGTTGCTCTCCGCCTCGGTTGTGCTGCTGAATCACTTCCAAGCGCCGCGTTGCTGATTCTCCTGTTGTCCCATTTGCTGGAACAGGTTCTTTCGCATAAGCAGCAGAACCAATCGAAGCGATCGTCAGCATAAATGCAGATCCAAAAACTAATGTCTTCATCACCATTCTCCTAAATAATCGTGTCTGAAGTAGCAGTGCTTAGGTAGTGCTCGTCACTTTGCTACTTCTCGTTTGAGTCCTATTAACATCCTGACAGGCGATTGTGAAATTGTGATGAAAAGGAGCATCCAGAAGATGGAACGAATTTTTACAGGCTTTATCAAACCGCGTTAGCATTGCGACAGGATAGAGTTGCTGAGAGTACTTGTATGTTTTTTGCAGGTCGCTCATTCCGCCATCAAGCCCAGTATTGTCAGGGATATTACAAAGTGCAACAAAGTTCTTGACTCTAAAGTTAACTTGAAGCTTTAGCATGAGCAGAGACACTGAAAAATCGTTAACGTAAAGGGAAGCTAATTTCAACTGGAGTCCTACAATGAAAGACTTAGAACCCCAAATTTCTCCAGACCAGTTTCCAGAAGTGTTTGCGTTGGCGGCTCGGCTACAGGCGCAGCGGCAGCAGCAGTATTCTTTGTCAGAGCTAACCCAAATTGGCGCAGAAGCAAACATTCAGCCAGAGTTTATTCAACAGGCAGTGCAGCAGATTCAAGCGAAACAGACTCAAACTTGTCAGTGGCAGCAAGGGCTGAAAGCGGGGTTGATTGGTCTCGGTGTTGTGCTGGGTTTTGGGACGCTGTCGGCGGGCTATGTGCCCTTTGTCAAAGGTCATTGCGGCTCGATGATGCAGGCGAGAATTCATCATCAGGAACAGCAGTTTTAGTTGAAAGTAAGGTTAGGAGAAGTTAAGACAATGAGCCAGCCAAAATCCCCGGAACGCTCCATGAAGTGGATGACGATCGCAATGATTGCTTGTTGCGCGATTCCGATTGCGATCGCGCTGTCTCTCGGTGGCGGGTTGGGCGTACTCCTCGGTCGTTCTACTCAGCAATCGACTTCTCCAATCTCCACGAATTCAGCACAAAATCCGCCTCAATCTCAACCGAGTACGACAAAATCAGGTGTGTCCCTGCAACCCGCAGAGAATTGGCAAGCGGACAATCATGTTCATGGTTTAGCAGTGAATCCGAAGAATCCCAAAATTCTCTATGTTGCTACACATAATGGATTGTTGCAGCGCTCCGAAGCAGGGCAATGGTTCTGGATGGGCAAGCAACGGGCAGACTACATGGGCTTTACGGCTGACCCAACCAACGAGAACCGTTTTTACTCCAGTGGGCATCCTCCAACCGGAGGCAATTTAGGATTTCAACTCAGTGACAATCAAGGGGAAGATTGGCAACAAATTGCTCTGCCCGGCGTAGACTTTCATGCTTTAGCCATTGCTCCCAGTAACCCCAATGTCTTTTATGGATTTCCCGCTTCTGGTGCCGAAGGAATACACCACTCAACCGATGGTGGCAAAACTTGGGTACAGACCCAGATGAAAGGGCTAGAAGCGGCTCCTTTTGGTTTACACGTTGATCCGCGTAACGCTGACCATGTGTTTGCAACTACTCGCGCAGGTTTGTATGAAAGTCGCGATCGCGGTGAGACTTGGAGCGCGATCGCTAGTACTCAAAATGCGCCGATCGCAGGGTTAGCGCTGTTAAATTCAAACAACACCGTGATGATCGGCTATCGTGTAGTTCAATCCGATCCGGGTTTGTACCGAAGTAACGATAATGGCAAAACCTGGGAGAAATTAGGAGCGGGCACTGAAGGACTAATATTGCAGGTGGCGATCGCGCCTAGTAATTCCCAAATCATTTATGCTGTTAATGAAAATAACGTAGTGTTTCAATCCCAGGATGGTGCTAAAACGTGGACACGATTAGGCTAGTATCGTTTGTGAAAACACAGGATCAGAGGCAAGTTCTCAACGACGGTCAAAATGCTAGATTGCCATTAATTGTCGTATGCTAAATCGTTGGTTCAACTTACCAGAGTGGAATGTTGGTATCTTCTCATTTCTGCTGAATTTTGTTTGGGAGATTCAACAAATGCCGTTTTATCAGATTCCGGCTGAGTTCTCTCATTTAGATATGATCAACGGATGTACGCTTGCGACCGTTGGCGATGTCGGCATTTCGATCGTGGCTTTTTGGACAGTGGCAGGAATCTCAAAATCGCGCCAGTGGGTTCATCGATCAAGGCGCTGGCAAATTAGCAGCTTCATTCTAGTTGGCGTTGTGATCACAATTATCTTTGAAGCTCTAGCGACCGGAGTGCTTAACAGATGGAAATATGGTACTTCGATGCCAACACTTCCATTCCTCGGAACTGGACTGCTGCCGCTATTTCAGTGGGTGCTGCTGCCGCCGCTTGTAGTCTGGTTTATCAAGCGTCAACTCTCTGAGCCTAAACATAGTCACTGAAGCTAGGGCGTGGTTTAAAACTGGTGTAGTCTGGCAAAAATAAGGCAGCAACTTAATGTGGCTGAGGCGCAAAGCCCCGAAACTTCCAGTTGAACGGCTTTGCCATCGTGCAATTGAAGTAACGAATGAAGGCTTGAATCTGATGCTTGAGATCCTCGGTTGAGGTAAAGTTGCCACGTCGAATGAGCCGTCTGACTAAGATGCTAAACCAACATTCAATTTGATTCAGCCAAGAGATATGTTTAGGCACATAGACCAAGCGAATGCGATAAGTTGAATCGCTCAAGAAAGCAGATTGCGAAGCCATCGAGTGCAGAATGCCAGACTTGCCCTTGATGCCCAAATCCAGGTCTAACTGGCAACAGGCTGCCACCAGTCGGACTAATGAAGCGGATTGATGGGTGTTGAGTTGATCCAGGACAAAAATCCAACTGGCTTCTGGGTTTATCTCAATCGTGTTGGCAAGATGGTTGGCAAAGTCGAATTCATTGCGAGTTGCTCCGATTGAAACTTGTCTAATGCCGCCCTGAGCATTCTGCCAATTTGTAATCAAACTCAGGGTTCCATGTTGAGTGTAATCAAACTCTCGGAGTTTCAGTTTTCGCTTGACGCATCGGTTGAGTGGGGACTGAGCGCTCCAAGGCTTGAATCCCAGTCATCTCATCAGTACTCACCAGATGATTGCCGTGTGCCGCGAATCCTGAAGCGTGTTCATACAACTGGCAGACTGCTTTGACCTATTGCGGGTCTTCACATGCTAAAGCCACAATTTGCACCACCTGCTCCAGATTAAATTGAGCAGGGGTTCCAGGTCGGGCTTCGTCCTGAAACATCACAAGAATGACGGCTCGCAGGGCTGGTTCTGCGTCCTCTGAAGACTTCGGTTTTACTTATCTGAGCTTGGTGCTCAAGCCAGCGCTGTCGCCAGTGGCGCACTTGCCACGATCTAAGTTCAATAGCTGAGTGCTCTCACTGTTCGTTCAGCCCCGCGCTGCCGAGAGAACCAGTTGCGCTCGGCGCACTAACCGATAGGGATTTGTCGTTTGTCGCACGATTTGTACTAACACTTGCTGTTGCATCGTACTTAGAACAATCACACTGGCTTTTGGGTTAGCATGGTAGATCAATTGAGACTGACCTTTTCACACTACCAAAACGTCAAAAACAACTCACAAAACTGAGGATTTCTTTTCGCTTTTCTGCACTAGCATCTTAACGGACGAATAGTTTTTTTGTCGAGCGCCTCGAAAACTGTCCGAAGTATTGTACTAAGTTACCAAAGAAAGGGAAATATCTTCAGGGTTAATTGCTCTAACTTTTTCATCACCATTTCATTTTCGTTTGTCAAGATAGCAAAAGGAAACGTTACAACGTTACGAAATGCTGATGACTCAGACACATCTCTTTACTTCTCAACCCTCAAAGACCTTGCCACCTAACCGTTCTTTTCTTGTTCCATCTCCTCTCTTTCCAGATGTGACAGATGCCCTCGGTATGGTTCCCATTGTTCGTTTGAATCGGATGCATTCTTTGTGCCAGCAGCATGATTTCTATCTCAAACTGGAGTCTTGTAATCCTGGCGGCAGCATCAAAGAGAAAAATGCAGCTTACTTAATTCGTGACGCAGAACAGCAAGGACTGCTGCATCCTGGCGGGACGATCGTTGAATCGAGTTCGGGCAATTTTGGGATTGGACTCGCGATCGTTGGCGCTGCTCGTGGCTATCGCGTCATGATTGTGATTGATACCAAAACGTCACCCACAATTCGGCGAATGCTGCAAGCTTATGGAGCAGAATTAGTCGAGGTTCCGTTAAGTGCAGCCGATGCTCAAGGATCGATGCAAGTCGCACGAATGCAAAAGGCGCAAGCACTGGCTTCTGAGATTCCGGGTGCTTGGTATCCCTGCCAGCATCAAAACCCGACTAACCCAAATGCTCATGCCTGCTTCACCGCACGAGAAATTGAAGCTGCATTCCAGGGTGCGCCGGATGCGATCGTCATTGGTATCAGCACAGCCGGACAACTCAGCGGCATCGGACGATTCTTTAAGCAGCGCTATCCTAAAACGCGCGTGATTGGGGTAGATGTTGCTGGATCAGCAATCTTTGGTACACCCCGTCATCCTTACAAAATGACGGGGTTGGGGCTATCCTTCATCCCACCGAACTTTGACCCACAGATGCTTGATGCGGCTTACTGCATCACCGATCAAATTGCTTTTTCAGTGTGTCATACCTTAGCTCGGCAAGAGGGCTTATTACTCGGTGCTTCAACCGGAGCCATTGTTGCAGCAGCATTAGCCGATGCTCAACAGTTTGCGACTCCACAACGGATGCTACTGCTCAATCCGGATCGAGGCGATCGCTACTTAGAAACGATGTACAACACAGATTGGTTAATGCAACAAAGCATTACACTCTTACAGGGAACTGAACTCACTCAAACCATTCAGTCCCTCCAGTCGATTCCTTTAACAGTTGTGCGCCGGAGCGAGGTTGCATGAAGTCTCGGTTACGGTTTAGCAAATTTTTGAATCCTGCCAGTTCACAGGCTTCAAGTCATTCTGAAATCACGATGGCTCAACTCTGGCGGGAGTTTTTGCCGCTTTCGCTCAGTGATGTGACTATGGCATGTGGCGATCCGCTGATTACAACCACGCTGGCTCACTTGCCGGATGCTCGGAATAATCTAGCGGCTGTGGGAATTGCAAAAGCCCTAGCGGTGTTTTTTGAAAGTCCCATCATCATGATCCTCCATGCCTCCAACGTCTTAGCGCCGACTCAAGCCTCTCGCAGGGCATTGTGGCAATTTGTTTTGGTGTCTGGCGGCGGATTGAGCGTGTTGTTAACCCTGCTGGGAGTGCCGATCGTATTTGAGGCAGTAGGCGATCGCCTCTTAGGAGTACCCAGTGAACTCTCTCCATTAGTTCGCCAAGTTTTATTACTCATGGGGGGATGGGCTTTCGCGATCGCGTGGCGACGCTATTTCCAAGGTTTGCTCATCCACGCAGGACACACTCAAGCAGTAGCACAGGCAAGCTTACTGCGTCTGGGAGCAGTCGGCTTAATCTTGGTTACTGGATTCATGCTGAAATTGCCTGGAGCAGTATTAGCAGGGTCAGCGTTAATGCTGGGCGTGATTGTCGAAGCGATTTCAGTGACCGTTGCGGCAAAGCGGCGTGGTGTGCTGCGACCACCAAACAATGAACCTGTAACAAGACCTATTGCGTTACCAGCGACTTTGCCGCAAGTTTGGAAATTCTACTATCCACTGGCGAATTCGATGCTTGTGGTTTGGGGTGGGCGGGCTTTGTTAATTAGTATCATCGCCCGTGCTCAGGATTCGACTCTCGCGATCGCAGCCTGGTCTGCCGCTTGGGGATTGGTGTTGGTGATTGCGAATTCAACTCGAATGGTACAGCAAATGATCATTAAACATCGGGGAAAAGTGAGTGATCGTCGTCTCTTGACCTTTGCGCTGACTGTGGGTGGAGTCTGTTCGGGCGTGTTGCTGTTGATGAGTACAACAGCCATCGGTGATCAAATGATTCAAAGCTTTATTGGCAGCGATCGCGCGCTCGTGGATCGCATCAAGCCTGTATTACTGTTTTGTTCTGGAATTCCACTCCTCGTTGCATTGCAAAATGCCACACAAGGTTTTCTGGTGGGAGAAGGGCGCACTGGGACGCTGAACCTCGTGACTTGGATCGGAACAGGAGCATTGTTAGCAGTTGCAACAGTTGCAGTGCAGTCGGGCATGGGTGGAGCAATGGCAGCTGCGATCGCAATGGTGGTCGCAATGCTGATCGAAGTCTCTTGCCTTCTACTCAAGCGGAAGCAGCTAATTTAGTCGCACTGAACGCTGAGTACGACTAATAACAGAGTAAAAAGCCTGAAATTTCTGAGATTAACTATTTTCAGGCTTTTTCATTCAAATGAGAGCCTTCATATTACCTAATTCCATCCTCTATCTTATCGAATTCCGGCTGAGTTCTCCCACTTAGATATCATTAGAAACTGTACGCTTGCGACCGTTGACGATGTCGGCATTTCGATCGCGGCTTTTTGGACAGTCGTGGGAATTTCAAAATCTCGTGTTCCATCAACCGAATCGCTGGCAAATTAGCAGCTTTATCCTAGTCGGCATTGTGATTGCAATTATCTTTGAAGCTTTGGCAACCGGAGCGCTCAACAGATGGAAATATGGTACTTCAATGCCAACACTTCCATTTCTGGGAACTGGGCTGTTGCCGCTACTTCAGTGGAAGTGCTGCCGCCGATCGTGATTTGGTTCGTCAAGCGTCAACTGTCTGAGCTTAAACAGAGGAGCACGAGTAAAATTTTTACCTAGCTTTGTCTCATTGCCTAAGTCGTAAAGCGTTCGGCTTGTAGAATCTGGTACAAATTAACCTTTGGCTCAACCAAGCAGGTATGTCCACTGCGCGGCAAGACAACCACTTGAGCAGCAGGAAAAATTTTGTTTAGACGTTGAGCTTCTGCAACTGATCAGACTGTGTGAAAACTCAGAAAGCTGCGCCAATCGGAATTTTTCTTTTCTTGGTGAGACTCGATGACATTTCCCCATCAACAATTATTCCTAGCGGTCTGAGATCAGGGATCTCCCATTACGAATCCTACTCATTTACCGTTCTTTTTTCTTGCTAACCCGGCAAGCATCGCTTCAACTCCTAAAATGTTGAACACTCGTTTCAAGTTGTAGCTCAAAATCGATAAACTCATCTCGCCCCTAACCTTGGTTAGCCCACGACACAAGAAGTAGCCCTGATTCATTCCTCGTTTCAGCGTTCCAAACGGATGTTCACTCATCTCCCGTCGCTGTCGCATGATTTGCGGATTCGCTTTCAATCGCTCCCGCATCTCCTCCAGTAAATGCTCATCTATCCAACGCGAAATCTTGCGTCCTGCTGGGTTCGCTGTGCAGTGTTCTCTCAGTTCGCAGGCTCGGCATACTGAAGCCGACCGCTTGTAGTGTCGCTTCAGTCGCCCTTTTTCGACCGACTCATACCGAAAGGTCAATCGTTCGCCTGCGGGACACTCATACTCGTCTGCTTGAGCATGATAGGTAAAGGCTTCTTTGGTAAAGCGTCCGAGCGGACCATTCTTCGAGGTCGGAGGCTTGGCAACATAGGGAGTCATCCCAGCATCGACGCATTGCTTCACATTCTGAGCATCATAGTAGCCCCGATCTGCGACGGCTTCGATTTCCTCAACCTCCATCGCTTCCTGAGCTTGCAATGCCATAGCTGCAAGCCACAATTGATCCGTCACATCATTCGTTACCTCATGCGCCACAATCAGCTTGTGCTTTGCATCCACGACGGTCTGCACGTTATACCCGACCACTGTACCCGTTCCTCCGACCATGTAACGGCTGTCCGAGTCGGTGAGCGAGATTTGGGTCTCTCCTTGTGCAATCATCTCGGCTTGAATCGCTTCGTGCGTCGCTTTGCGTTTTCTGAGTCGCTCGAGTTTGTGGTGGAGTCGCTCCGTTTTTTCAGGCTGTACGGCTGCCATTTCGGCATCCTGTTGCTCCAGATCTTTCAAGTAGCGCTCAATCTCTTCATCTACGCCCTTGAGAATGGCTTGAAGTTTTGCCATACCAAAGTTGCGGTCTCGACTGTTGACTGCCACAAACTTGCTGCCATCGATGGCAACCAACTCACCCCCGAACAATTCCAATTCTTTGCATAGCTTCGTAAACTCCCGGCACACTCCGCGCAGGGCATCGCTGTGAACTTTGCGGAAATCTGCAATCGTTTTGTGGTCGGGGCGCAATTGCTTCAGCAGCCACATCAATTCCACGTTCCGATGCGTTTCTCGCTCCAAGCCTCGACTCGAGCGGATGCGATTGAGGTAGCCATACAGGTAGAGCTTGAGCAGATCGCCAGGATGATAACCGGGTCTCCCTTCCACCGCTGCTGTGGCTCGTTCAAACCCTAAGGCGGCTAAGTCCAGTTGATCCACGAACGCATCGAGAAAGCGCACGGGATTTTCAGCATCGATGTATTCATCTAAAGTCGGCGGAAATTGCACTTCGCTGTGCCGATTTTGCCCTTGAATATGAGGCATCGGGTTGACTCGTCGAAAACACTGTTCCAAGGTAGCTCATTTGTACTTTTTCTAGAGTTTTCACACAGTCTAACTGATGGCAGCAGTCGATCCGCCTGACTCGCAATCAGTAAAACAGGCTGGGTGAAGCGATCGAGGAGAGTTTGATCAATCCGAAACTCAATTAACTGTGATAGTCGATACTCAGCCGTTTTTTTCGGTGCAACTTGGGCAGCTTTCCAAAGGATTCGCAGCCTTGCCAGTGGAATGCGGATGAGCGCGGAGGTTAACCATAGGATGACGATCGGAGACAACCTGTAAAGCAGTGGTGGTGTCCAAGCCATCAGGCGTGGACTTTGCTTCAGCCAAGCAACCCGATGAAACGAAGAAGCACAGTTAACCAGAATCAAGCGTTTCACTAAATGCGGAGCGCGTTCGATCAATTTCAAGGCAAGACAGCCTCCTAATGATTCACCACATAGATAAACGGACTGTCGCGATACTGTTTCTAACTCTGCTTGAATCAATGCGATCGTGCTTTCTGTCAGTTCCTCCCAGGGCATAAAATTTTCAGGTGGAATCACAAGACAACGAACATCGAAGCCCGCTGCCAAACTTTTGGTTTCAAGAGAAAGCAACTCTTTGCCTGTTTCATCCATTCCAGGTAAAAAAACCAGCAATGGATGCTTTGAGTTTGAGGGATGAGGAGCCAGGAAATAGAGATCACGACTAGGTTCGATCATTACATTAGCAATTCGTTTGTGTGCCACTAAATTTTAAGCGATAGATAATTTCAGACATCGAGTTTTATCGTACACCAAGCATTTTTATGAAACTCTTTCCTTCTCTCACTTGCAAGCTTTTGTTTTGTACCGAGGCTTACGACATCTCCACATAACGAAACCTGTGGCTAATAGAATAGTGGGAGCTAAGCCAACAAAAACATAAATAATCCGAGTGGGTAGCCCACCAAAAGTGCCGAAATGGAGAGGTGTGAAAGCGTCTACAACCTGATCGCCGAGGCGAAGATGGCGCGAATCTCTCACTTGTACTACTTCGCCTGTATAGCGATCGATGTACACTCGGCTACGAAATAAGTCGCGCTCCTCTGGAAATTGTTTGTTGATTTGAAACACACCATCGGAAGTAGCGGGTAAGTTGACGTAGGTAGTTTTAGTTCCGGGGAGTGCAGCATCTGCACGCTGTAGAACCTGCGTTAGCGTTACGGTCGGGGTATTGGGGATGAATTTAGATGTTGCCTCGATTGGTTGAGGGGTAAAAGTAGCGGCATAAATGAGTGGATCGACTTGAGGATAGAAGTTCCATCCAAAGCCTGTAATTCCAGTCAAAGCTAAAAAGATTGCCGCAACTATTCCGATAACTTTGTGAATATCAAAGTTGACGCGCTTGATATGCCCATTCCATTTAATCTTGAAGCCTGAAATCAGTTTGCGCCAACCCGACCACAAGCAGATTCCAGTCAGGCTCAGAATAAACAACAACAATGCAGCAATGCCCGCGATCGCGATTCCTGCATCTCCTGCCGCTAAAGTATAGTGAAACATCAAAAGAAACCCGGTCAGCGTGCGATCGCGAATTCGCTCTCCGATAATCTGTCCAGTGTAAGGATTGACTAGCACTTCTAGATCGGGTTTGTTGGGGGACTCGATTGTGACTCGCATTGCGTCATCAGGTGTGATGGGGGTGTCGATGCCACGAACCGCCCAATCGGGTTTAGCAGATTTGATTTTATCTACGACCGATGGAATCGAAACCTGCTGCGACTGCGGCACAATGTTGCCAAACTGAGCATGAATCAAAGCGCGATCGAGTTCAGGTTCAAAGACGAGCAAGCTGCCCGTTAGCCCAATTACAACTAGAATCAATCCAACGGCAAGCCCAACATAGCGATGCAGAGTAAACACTAATTTGCGGAGACGTATAGGCTGCATATTGATGATCTTCTAGAATCAAAAAGTGAGCGAGAACGAACCGACAACCGTAAGCGGTGCACCAGGAGTAACAGTGGTTCTGCCAATTTCACTGGTTTCAAAATAGCGAGTATTGAATAAATTCTGGAAGTTAATTCCAGCCCGCCAGTTTCTTTGTCGATAGAAGATTGCAGCATCTGTGCGGAGGTAGCTGGGCAATTCAAAGCTGTTGTCTAAATCACCTGCTCGATCGCCAACATAAAACAAGCCGAGTCCGAATCCTAGTCCCTTCAATCCACTACTTTGGAGTTCATAGGTTGTCCATAAACTGGCTTTGTGGCGTGGAACATTGTTGATCGTGTTGCCAACGGGTAGATCATTGCTTCTTGTAATTTCGGCATTGGTATAGCTATAAGATGCAATCACGTTCCAGCCAGGGATCAGCGTGCCTGCAACATCTAACTCAATTCCTCGACTGCGCTGTTCTCCGATCGCAAGACTGAAGGCTTGATCGTTTGGATCAGTGGTTGCTACATTTGTTTTAGTGATTTGGTAAGCTGCAAGCGTTGCGGTAAATTGCTGATTGAGTTCGGCTCGAACACCAACTTCATATTGCGTTCCGCGTGTGGATTCGAGGAGTGAGCCATCTGCTTGAACACCGCTGTTGGGTGCAAACGATCGACTGTAGCTTGCGTAAAGCGATATCGGTCGAATCGGTTGATAGACAAGCCCAATTCGAGGACTAAAGGCTTGGTCTGCTTGCCTTGTTTCACTATTTGTTAATTTGTCTCGCAATCGTTGAGAAATTGTGTCAAATCGTCCACCTACTAGCAGTTTGAGATTATCGGTTAAAGCAATCTGATCTTGCAGAAAAATTCCGAGTCCATCGGTTGTCGTCGCATCGTCTCGTCGCAACTCTAGCTCTGAGCGGGACGGACGAGGACGTGTGTTGTAAATTGGGTTGAAAATGTTGATGTTGGGCGTGAAGCGATCGACAAACGTAGCATCAAAGGCATCGGGCGGTGTGGCAAATAATCCTTCCAATGTGTCGCGCTGCAAATCAAATCCTAACAATAGCTGATGATTGATCGAGCCAGTTTTGAAGTTACTGACTAGATCGGTTTGCATCAAAAAGACTTTAAATCGGTTGGCATTGTCGAAATAAGCCCGTGATAGTTCTCCGGTTGTTTCATCTAGCCCGATCGCAGTTGCACTTTTCACAACTTCGTAGGTGTCTAAAAATCTAAAGGCATTCCGAATTCTGAGGTTGTCGTTAAACCGATGCTGTAACTGATAGCCAATTCTGAACTGGTTCACATCTCGAAAGTCGCCCCGTTCGCCCAAAAAACGGTTAATTGGAATATCTGCAACGCCTGCTCCAAAGGCAGGAATGCCACGATCGAAGGTGCGACGATCGTAGAGGTAGCTAGAATTGATTGATAGATCGGTACGATCGCCAATCTTCCAACTCAGAACCGGAGCGACGAAAACATGCTCACTATTGACGAAATCACGAAAGCTACCTGCATTTTCATAGGCAGCATTCAAGCGATAGCGCACCGCTTTATCTGGGGTTAGCGGACCAGAAAAATCAAAGCTAGGACGGTAAAAACTGTAGCTGCCGATTAATAGATCTGCACTGTAGAAAGGCGTTGACAACGGTTGCTTCGTCACAATATTGATCACGCCTCCCGGCTCAACATTGCCGTAGAGAACTGAAGCTGGACCCTTCAAAACTTCAAGTTGCTCAATATTGGCAAAGTCCCGCAACGTTAGCCCACTTCCTGCATAGCTGTCTCTGATTCCATCGGTCAGCGTTGTCGCATCATTAAACCCACGAATGTTAAAGTTTTCCTGCGTTCCACCAAAGAGATTCCCCGTAAATACGCCACTCACATTCCGCAGTGCATCGTTTAGTCGCACCGTTTTCTGGTCTTCTAAAACCTGTTGTGGAACCACCTGAATCGATTGAGGAATGTCGCGCAGAGGAGTATCGGTTCGCGTTGCAGTTGAGGCGCTCGGAACCCGGTAAGGACTCGATCGACCCGTCACGGTAATTTCTTCTTCATCTCCTGAATCCGAGGCGGTTACGGCTAGCACGGCTCCATTGGAGCTAGGTTTGACGCTAATAGTCGGAACTTCTCGATCGCCTGTCACTCTGATTTCGACTCGATTTTCAGGCTGCTGAGTGACCGTGATGCTGGTAATCCCCGCGATCGGGTCTTTACTCGCAAATGAGTTGGCGTTTGGGAGTGCCAACACTGCATTCTCAATGGCAGCAACGAGCGTTTTCCCATCTTCCTGAGTTTCTGCTTGCAGGGTTGCACCTGTTGCAGTCTCTAAAATTACTTCGGTTCCAGAAGTGGTTCGATTTAGTCGAACACTTGTAATTTGAATCGGTGCAATCGGGGAAGTTGTATCAGGAACTTGCCCTAACCATTCTTTGACCGAAGTTGCTGCTCGCGGGATTTCTCGAATTCCTCGAATCGGTTCCGTTCGATCGCGCTCTTCTGCCCATCCAGGAATCGCAATCAGCAAACTAGACGTAACGACTAGAACTCCAAAAAATCGATCCATTCTCTCCCCACACATCTCTTGTAGAACGTCTTGCTGAGAATTAATCTCAACATCTGTGTGAAGAGTTTAAGTAGTTTTGACACCAAAAACTATCTAAAAATGAAGGTAGACTATCCCAAAACGGCGAATCACGATTCAATTTACGGCTTTTTTCCTTTCAAACACTCGCTCGGTGTAATCCCAAACCGTCGCTTGAACGTCGCCGCAAACTGCCCAAAATGCGAATAGCCCACCGCAATCGCGACCTCCGACACCCGCTTTTTGCCATCACTGAGCAACAACCTTGCCTGTTCCATCCGATATTGATGCAGATATTGAAAGGGCGTTACGCCAAACGCTTTACGAAATCCTTGTTTTAATTGGTAATGACTCAATCCAACCAGTTCTGCGAGCATCAGTTCTGAAGGGGGATGATCAAGCTGCTTCTCTAGGATTTCTTTCGCTTGCTGAACGCGATCGCGAATCTCTCGTTCTAATCCATTGATGGGTTTAGGAAATGACTCTGCTTCAACTCCCTGTTGCAATTGCAGCGCCATCAGTTCCAGGACTTTGCTTTCTAAATACATCCGCTTAATTAAGCCTTCAAACGGACATTGCAAAATCTGTTGCAATGCCGTTTGCATTTGTGATGTGATGATCCCAGCGCGAGTAAAGTATTTTTGATCGTATCTTCTAAACAAGTGCTGCATTGAGCTTGGAATTTCATCAGAATGAATTCCAACGAATGCCTTGAAAACTTCTGGCTCAATATGCACCACAACTTCTTGCTGTTGTTCATCGGGCGCAGGTTCACATAGCAAACTCGGAGCCATACCGCACCCACAGATGATCGTTTCACCTGGATGAAACGATTTATATTGAGTTTGCCCACTCCCAGCAAGCTGAAAGCCAAACTCTAAGGGATGCTCGCACTCAGATAACGCAAGGCTAACAGGTCGATGAAATTGATAATTAGCAATCTGAAGTAAGAATCCTTGACGGAGTTCAATGTCAATTTCTTGCCCTTCAGCCAATACTGCTGGATACCGAAACACAGTTTCAGAATAACCACTTTGAGTATCAGTTGTCTGATTTTGCTCTACATCCTGAAATAATGCAATGTAGTCTTGTTCAGAAATTTTCATATCTGCAACTCCTGACCGCAAAAACTCTGGATCAGCATTAAAAAATTGTATCAGTAAGGGATTGAACAGAATCGATGACGCAGCTCTCTTCAAAGGCATTCATCGCATTTACTTTGAGCGAAATGAGTGAACGTAAAACCAATGGCGTTAGCAGTTAGTAGAATCGAAAAACTTGAATAAAAGTATTCAGAAAGGTTGATTCAGGATTGCGATCGCTTACCCTATTATAAGCTCCCATACTGCTAACACTACGCCCAACTTCGTGAGCATTCTGCGTCGTAGCAGCTTAGCAAGTCTCTAACATTGCACTCCAGTTTCGCTCATCAAAGCATCACGCAAACCAGGAGGATCATCTGTGAACCACGATCATCGTCATCAGGAACCAAACCAACCCGATCCAGGGTATGTTGGGCACTTTGAACACGAAAAGCAATTAGAAAGAAACCTGCCTGATCCCGACCCACAGGGCGACCAGGGAGGTCACGGTAAGCATCCTAGCCATGATCAACACGGAGCGCACGATAAACACGCTGGACATAGCCCAGAAATCTTTAAGCGCCGCTTCTTCATTTGCCTGGTGCTAACGTTGCCTGTTCTCTATTTTGCGCCAATGTTTCAGGATTGGTTTAACTATCAAGCGCTTCAGTTTCCAGGTGTAAATTGGGTTACGCCCGTTCTTTCGACAATTATCTATTTTTACGGTGGCTGGGTTTTTCTGCGTGGAGCTTGGTATGAACTCCGCAGCAAAATTGGCATGATGACGCTGATCGCTCTAGCCATCACCGTCGCGTATGTTTACAGTGTGGCAGTATCTCTTGGATTGCCCGGAGATTCTTTCTACTGGGAACTCGCAACCTTAGTTGACATCATGCTACTCGGTCACTGGATTGAAATGGCTTCTGTTCAAGGAGCCAGCCGCGCTCTAGAGCATCTCGCAAATCTAGTTCCGTCTGTCGCTCACAAACAGGTAGACGGACGTATACAAGATGTACCCGTTAGCTCACTAACTGAGGGAGATCAAATTCTGATTCGTCCCGGTGAACAAGTGCCGATCGATGGTGAAGTTATAGACGGAAACTCTAGCGTCAACGAAGCGTTTTTAACCGGAGAATCGCGCCCAGTCGTTAAAAAAGCGAATGATGAGGTTGTCGCTGGAGCCGTCAATGGAGAAGGAGCTTTGACGATTACAGTCACTCGCACCGGAGATAAAACAACGCTGAGCCAGATTATGCGCTTAGTTGAGGAAGCACAGGCATCTAAAAGTCGATATCAAACACTCGCCGACCAGCTTGCTTACTGGCTGACTTTGATTGCGATCGCAGTTGCAACGCTAACATTCGTTCTTTGGTTATCGATCGGAACAGGAGGATTAACATTTGCGATTAATCGAGCAGTGACAGTGTTAGTCATTGCCTGTCCTCATGCCTTGGGATTAGCAATTCCTTTGGTGATCGTCAACGCAACAGCGATGTCTGCTAAGAACGGTATTTTAGTGCGAAACCGAGAAGCGTTTGAACGAGCGCGAGGCATTCAGAGGATCGCTTTCGATAAGACGGGAACCTTGACAGAAGGGCGGTTTGGAGTACAAAGAGTCTATGCTGATGGCATTGATGAGCTACAAGCTTTGTTAATTGCTGCCTCTTTAGAATCCTTGTCAGAACATCCGCTCGGACAATCGATCGTGCAAGAAGCAAACAACCGCAAGATGCAGCTTGCTAAAACGAATGATTTTAAAGCAGTACCCGGTCAGGGAGTTGAAGGCATTGTGAACGGTCAGCGTTATCGGGTTGGAAGACCAGAATGGGTTGAGGAGTTAAAACTGCGATTTCCTTCAACACTACAAAAAGCACTGCAAGAGAGCGAATCTCGTGGTGAAAGCGCGATCGTCCTCCTGAATGATCAACAAGTTCTTGCACTATTTGGGTTAGCAGATCAGGTGCGAGAACGAGCAAAACAGGCGATACAACGCTTGCATGAGATGGAAGTTGAGACGGTGATGATCACCGGAGATGCGGAAGCAGTTGCAAAAACGGTTGCAGCGGAATTAAATATCGATCGCTACTATGCTCGTGTGCTACCGCAAGACAAAGCTGCGCTGATTCGACGATTAAAAGCTGAGAAGCCCACAGCGTTTGTTGGTGATGGGATCAATGATGCCCCTGCTTTGTTTGAAGCAGATTTGGGACTTGCGATCGGAGCCGGAACCAATGTCGCGATCGAGTCGGCTGATCTAGTCTTAGTGAAAAGCGATCCGCTTGATGCAACTTACGCGCTGAAGCTTGCAAAAGCGACCTATAACAAAATGACTCAGAACTTGTTTTGGGCGACCGGATATAATGTGATCGGCATTCCCTTAGCGGCAGGGATTGCGGCTCCGTTTGGCATTCTATTATCGCCAGCAGTCGGCGCAATCTTCATGAGTGTTTCGACCGTTGTTGTTTCGATTAATGCAATGCTGTTACGCCGTCTTCGTTTGGATGATTGAATAGAGTAGAATACCACTAAACTAGGTAGCATAAGTTACTCGGAATTAGGTTTATCTCCTGAAATTTTCTGAGTCATAATAAGAGCAAGAATGCCTCTAGTAGATTGAGCATTCTGCTTCTTTATGCAAGGTTGCAAAATTGATGACTGAATTGTTGAATGTCGTTCGTCAGTATAAACAAGACCCGGAATCTGTTTACAGCACTTGGTTTATCAACAACGAGGATCGATTGAAAGCGTTTCGATCGATTCGTCGTGGCGTTCTGACTGTGGTTCAGGATATCAAAACTGGAAGCTTCGGGAATGATTTCAAAGGCTCCTCACTAGAATTTGTGTTGACCTGCATTACCGAGCAAAAGCAAGTTTTTGAAGGAGCAGCCCATCCGTTCTATTGGAAGCCGAAACTTCGCATTCCTGACATCTACGAGAATGAAGCTAATAAAGTTGCCTTTGGTCAGTTTCTTGAAACTTGTTTAAGTGCAACTAAAGAAGAGCAGCTTGTTAAGCAAATCATCAAATTATCAGAGAGAAATATTAAGGGGTTAGGTCCTGCGGTTGCTAGTATCCTCTATTTTCTGCACCCGACCCTGATTCCGCCTTTCAATACTGCGATCGTCAACGGATTTAATCTACTCTTCAACGAAAAGCAGAAACTTGGTTCGTGGACAAGTTATTTGAAAATGCGAGAAGTGATTTTGCACACAAATGCTCAGTATCGAACCGAGCTATCAACGGATTTAGGTGCGATCGCAGGTTTACTCTTCGAGATTGGCGCAAATAAACTTCTGATTGAAAGTAGCGCAGCACTAGACGATACACAAAAAACTAAGGTTGAGAAGTTGCTCAAAAAGCGACATGCAGAGGTTTTGTCAGAGCAGCAGGAAGAGGATTTACACACAGAAATGCAGTACCATCTTGTGAAAATTGGTCATGCTTTGGGGTATGACGTGGTTGTTGCCAGTAACGATCGTTCTAAAGCCTATCAGGACAGCAAGTTTTCATTTCTCTGCATTCCTTGTTTACCAAAAATGGAGGCAGATCAAGACACATTTAACACCATTGGTTTAATTGATGTGTTGTGGCTAGAAAAAGGAACAAACCGGGTTGTGAGCGCGTTTGAAGTTGAGAAAAGTACCTCAATCTACTCTGGAATCCTAAGACTGAGTGATCTTGCTGTCTCATTTCCACACAATTTGAGAACGCTCTTTTTAGTCGTTCCGAATCAGCGCGAGAAAGAAGTCATTCTTCAGCTTAAACGCCCGTCAATTAAACAGCAAAACGTACCGATTCAATACATTCTCTTCTCGGAGCTTCGCCAGCATTGCGATGCAATTTGTAAGTTTGGTACAGATCACAACGCGATGACCAAAATTGCCAAGGTTGCATGAAGCATCTATGCTATTCATTCATCGTGCGATAGGTGACTACAGCAGAAGGTGATAGTCGATTGAGATAGCGAAAAATCCAATACTTGCCGATCGCATCAAGCGTCACTGGAAACGTAGCAATGAATATCCCAACAAACTGCTTATTCTCAGGTAGCCCATAGTGGCTTAAAACGCTGTTTAGAGCTACATCCCAACCGTAAGATGAATGAAAACCTACAAAAATATCTGTAAATAAAATAATCAAAAACGCTTTTGCAGAATCGCTCAAGCCAGCAAGTAATTGACCTAAGAATCGCTTCAAATTTTTAAGCTGAGATTGACTTTTCAGGATGAGAATAAGAAAAACAGTCAAAGCTAGAAAATCCGCCGTAAGATTCTTAATAACTTCTGTGTTTCCTTTACGGTACTCTTCTGCTAAATCCACTACTTTATTTTGCAGTTTTGCTTCCATAATCGATGTAGAGTTTTCTGACACACCTTGCAAAAGCGACTCAAAGCGGAGACGGTTTTTATAGTTTTGCAGTTCTTGAAGAATTCGCTCTTCTTGAAATCCTTCAAGTCGAGATTCTACTTGTTGATAGTTCTCGAAATATTGAGACAATGGTTCAACGACTAGCGTTTTGGTCGCTTGGTTCACAAGTAATGGAATCAGCAACAGCAATAAAATGTAGCGAAGAGCAGAAATTGTTTGATTCCGAGATACTTGAAATGCTGCTGTAACTTTTGATTCGCTGCTGAAATTAAATTGTTGTAGTTTACTCCAAAAATTTCGCTTCTCTTGTTTTCGGGAAGTGTCCCCTGATTTCTTCATCGTATTACTGCGTTGCTAACCTTTCCTAAGAGTTCTGGAGAAGACAACCGCTCTCATGAACTCTGGTTATGTTGCTGGAGATCAGGTAAAGATGCGATCGCGTTAACTCTTACGATCGCGGCTTTGCTGAAGTTACTGAACGTCAATCCAGAAATCCGAGACAACGATTTTGCCACCCCGATTAAATTGTCCCCATAGCTTATACTTTCCAGGCTGCGGAAACGTGGTCATAAATGCTACTTGTCCTTGCGGTGCTCTCTTCATTGCATGAGCATGAATATAATCTGCTCTGCTGAGGTCTTGAGACTGCTTGAGAATCACCAGATGTCCCTGCTCACCTAAATAGGGCTGGAGGTCTTGAATCGGCTGATTGTTTTTGTCTTGAAGATTAAATGCGAGCGTCACCTCCTGCCCTGCTTTAACGGTTGGAGTCGAGAGCGAGAGATCAACTTTGGTCGTATCGATCGTTTTACTGCGCTCTAGATTAATTGCTGGTGTTGCGGGTGGTGTTCCGGGAACTTGAGTCTTCATCACCGAAACGGCTTCGGCTTTTCCAGCAGGTTTATAGTCACTAATCAGCGTGTAGCTACCTGCTTGCGGTAAGGCGGTTTCGACTTCAAACAGCCCGTTGCCTTTGTACGTCGGATGAAGGTGTTGAAAGACCTGTAAATCGTTGCTGACGACGATCAAGTGCATCAGCTTTTCTTGGAACGTGTCGAATTTTGAGATTGCTTTGCCTTGAGCATCTTGAACTGCGATCGTCAGTCTGCTTGGTTGATTAACGGTCAAGTTTCCGCTTGTTGTAAGCGTGGCTTGGGTTGTAACTGCGTTTGCATTCGATCCGTGTTCACCGTGAGCATCGTCATGAGACATTCCCGGCATTGATGAATGCTCCATTCCGTTCATCTGAGCATGAGAGGAATGCTCACTATCTGCGGTAGCAGGTTGGTTTCCTACTGAATTACGTGTTACTGCAATTGTGGCAACTGTTGCGGCAGTCATAAGACCAATCACACCGTAACGACGCATTTTCTTGCTCATCGATCGCTGAGTCATGAGAGAGTACCACTAATCAAATCAATCGCTGTGGGTGAACAAAGTCACCCACTGCTGCTCGTGTGTGAGACGAACTATTTCTTAGATTAAACAATGAACATGAAAACAGAATGAAATAAGCTACGAAGTGCAAAAAAGTCATGCCTTTGTAATGCGATGCAGCCACAAGTAGTTTTCACCTTCAGGCGAACACTTCGCTTTGATGAGTTCGTTCGAGTAATGCAAATTCTCACCTGAAAAATCATTGCGATAACCCGACTCAAACCACTCACCAAACGGATCGTTCACAAAAAATCCAGCCGAATCATAGCCTCGAACGACCATAATATGACCAAAGCTCGTAAAGTAACCGTGAATAATACAGGCATAGCCTTCTGCGATCGCTTTGCGAATGTCCCATAATCTTGCTCGTGTGGTAAAGTCTACCTTTAGCCCATAAGCCTCACCCATTTGCGCTAGATCGTAAGGGTCCCAGCGAGACAAACCCTTATTTTCTAAAAACCGATACAGTTCATCTTCAAACTGAACTGCGTTAGTGCGTTGTGGAATCTTAAAATAATCCATCACCATTGCGTAAGATGTGACGTTGCAGGCTCCTCTAGGATTCAACGCATTATCCATCTGACTCTTGTGCGGAATATTTAGCCTTTTTGTTTTTGGTAATCGATAAAAGATTGAAGGAAGGGTGATTTTAGGTGACTCAGGTTGTGTTATCTGACCCTGACTGTTAATCAATTGAATATGAGGCTGATAAACGTACCAAGTATTTCGCGGTGGATTGCCCAAGAAGTCGTTGAATAGTGCAACCTTAAGATGATTTTTGTCGATCTCTTTCCAAGAATGAATTTCAAAGACTCTCCCTGCATTCACGCTTACTTTGTCTTGAGCAGACAGCTTCGATGAATCCAAGGTAGATTGCTTAAAAAAGGTTGTTTGGCTAACTTTTAGTTTCATAGATACTCCAAATCATGCAATGTTGCATCAAAAACATCTGTAAAGCCAGCCTCTAACAACGCGCTTGCTTTACAGATGTTTCTAAATAGCGGGATTCAAGCTGTCAGCCTTACAGCTTGAAGGCATACCGAGCATTCACTTTCTCGCTACCAATCTCAGACTGCACAGCGACTTTATATTCTCCTGCCGCAGCACTAGGTAGTTTAGCTGTATAGTGCTTTCCATCTGCGTCGTAAGTCATGGGAACGGATTGTTGGCTTCCATCGGGAAGTTGTACCTGTGCAGTGACTTTCGCGTTTGGAATCGTTTCGTGATTGTCGCCTTTCTGCACAAATAAATCTAGGTGAGTTTCATTTCCTTCCTTTTCAGGCTTGAGTTCCAAATGGTAAGCACCAGACTCAACCACAATTCCGCCCCCCGCTTTATGGTCAGCATCATGATTGGCTGAAGGAGAAGAGCTTGCAGCAGGACTATTACTTACAGCAGGACTATTGGCTGGCGCACTCGCTTGGTTGCCACCACTGCTACACGCACCGAGAAACAGTAGACCTGCGCTACCAGCAACAATCAAAAAGGATTTCAGCGTTTTCATGGTTATCTCCTGAATTTAAGATTCTGCAACATTGAGATGAGAAACACGATCGTCATTTTCAGCGATCGCGTCGGACTGTTTTGGCATCATAAACTTTCCAAAGAGCGAATACAAAGCGGGAAGCACCAGCAGTGTTAATGCAGTAGACGTGAATAGTCCTCCTAGAACAACTACGGCGAGCGGCTGCAAAATCTCTTTGCCTGCACCCGATCCAATGACCAGTGGAACCATGCCTAATGCTGATGCAAGTGCGGTTAATAGGATAGCAACTAATCGCTCCATTGAGCCTTCCACAATCACTTGCTTAAGCGGAATGCCTTGAGCTAATTGCTGGTTGTAGTTATCGACTAACAGTAAACCATTTCGAGTTGCGACCCCAAACAGCGTAATAAATCCGACCATTGATGCGACCGAGATAATTCCGCCACTGACCGCAACAGAAATCACACCTCCAATCAATGCTAATGGCAAGTTGATCATAATCATCAAGGTTGCTGGAATTGATTTCACAGCGAAGTAGAGCAGGACTGAAATGATCGCAAATGCGGCAAGCCCAGCAATGATTAGGGTTTGAGTGGCTTGTTCTTGTGCCTGGAACTGTCCCCCAAATTCGACATAGTAGCCGCTAGGGAGTTTGACTTGTTTCACACGATCACGTACATCTTTGATCACTGATCCTAAATCTCGCCCTGACACATTCGCAGAAACGACAATTAAGCGCGAGACGTTTTCTCGATTGATTGTACTGGGTCCTTCGCCATAGACAACTTTTGCCACTTGAGAAAGCGGAATCTTTTGGTTATTCGGCGTATCAATTAGCAAATTGCCAATCACATCCAAGTTATTCCGATATTGCTCTTGCAACCAGACCACCAGGTTAAAGGTTTGTTGCTTCTCTAAGACTTGTGAAACAGTCCGCCCATTCAGTCCAGTTTCGATCGTTTCTGCAAGTTCTCCAATGCTGAGTCCGTATCGGGCTGCCGCTTCACGATCAAATTGAATTTGCACCTGTTTGACTGGAACTTGAGGTTCAAGCTGTAAATCGACCAAGCCTGGAATGCTGCTCATGGCAGATTGAACTTCCTGCCCGACCGTCCGAAGCTGATCGAGTTCAGCCCCGTAGATTTTGACGGCGATCGCGCTTCTTACTCCTGACAAAATCTCATCCATCCGGTGAGAAATAAATCCACCAATGTTAATCACAACGCCCGGAATCTTCTCACCTTCTTTTCGCAATGCCTCAATCACTTTTTCTCGTTCTTTCGCGCCTTCTTCACTGATTTCAACGTCTAATTCGCCAAAGTTCACGCCTGCAACATCCGGATCACCCTGAGCAAAGCCAGACCGAAACTGGATTGACTCAATTCGCTTATCGTCTTTAAATACCTCCTCAAAGTCGAGAGCCGCTTGATTGGTTGCTTCTAGCGACTCTCCCGGAAATAGAATCACCGCATTGACTAACTGACGATCTTGAAATTCAGGTAAAAAGACGCTGCCCAAAGTCGGCAGGATGATCAGAGACGCGATGAAACCTGCGATCGCAGCCGTTAAAACGACTTTAGGACGACGAATCGAAAATCTTAAAGCGGGACGATAGACTTGATGTGCTTTGCGTTCGAGCCAGGTTTCAGTACTGGGTAAACGACGATTCGCCAACAGCAACGCACACAATGCAGGAGTGAGCGTCAATGCTACCGCAGTCGAAGCCAAGATTGACAGAAGGTAGGCAAGTCCCATCGGGGTAAAAATTCGACCTTCAACGCCTGAGAGGGCGAAAATTGGCGCAAAGATGACCACAATGATGATCGTTGCAAACAAAACGCTGGTTCTGACTTCGATCGATCCATCAAATACAACTTGCAATGGCGGTTTAGGATTCTCCGCAACCTGATTCTCCCGCAATCGACGATAGACATTTTCCATATCGACGATCGCATCATCAACAACTGAACCAATCGCAACGACTAAGCCGCCTAGCGTCATCGTGTTAATACCTTGCCCTGTCCAGTTAAGAACAATCATTCCGACGAGCAACGAGAGCGGCAATGCGCTGAGGCTAATCACCACGGTGCGCCAGTTCATCAGAAATGCAATCAGCACTACTGACACAATGATCACGCCGTCTCTTAATGCGTCTCTGACGTTCTCGATCGACAAGCCAATAAACAGATTTTGATCAAACGTCTTGAAGAATTTCACATCCGGTGGTAGTCCCCCTTTGAGATCTTCCATTGCTGCATCTACAGCTTTTACAACCGTCGGTGTATCTGCATTCGGTTGCTTCGTTACTGTGAGAATCACCGATCGCTTGCCGCGAAACAATCCATCACCTCGTCTAAGTGCAGCTCCAATTTTCACCTCTGCCACTTGTTCGAGCAGAATCGGAGTTCCATTAACGGATTTAATGACCGACCGCTTCAGTGGCTCGATCGATTCAATTCGTCCAATGCCTCGAACTAATAGTTCTTGATCTGGTGTAACAACAAATCCACCCGGAACATTCACGTTAGCATTCTGAGCTGCTTTCACCACGTCATTGATCGACACATTGAATGCTTTGAGCTTGTTGGGATCAACTAGCACTTGATACTGTCGTTCATCCCCACCATAGAGAAAAACATTACTCACACCTGGAACGGCTAATAATCGGTTTTTGATATCCCATCCGACTAGCCTTGAGACTTCCATTAACGGCGTTGTTTCTGAAGTGAAGGCATATTTCACAGTCCAACCGAGTGGTGAACTCACAGGTAAGATTTCTGGCTGATCCACGCCTTGAGGCAAAATGCTCTGGGTGCGCCCTAATCGCTCAGTTACAAGCTGACGGGCGCGATAAACATCAGTGTCCCATCCAAAAACTGCTTTGACTGAAGAGATCCCAACTGCCGAGGCGGATCGTAAAGAGACAAGTCCGGGCGTTCCGTTGATCGCGCTTTCAATTGGACGAGTCACGAGTGATTCGACTTCTTCGGGTGCGAGTCCAGCCGCTTCAGTTTGAATTTCAACTTGGGGCGGGGCAAACGCTGGAAACACATCCAAAGGCATTTGAGTAATGACGCGCAGTCCCCAAAGTGAAAGGAGAATTGAGGCAAGGACAATCAGCCATCGTTGCGCGATCGACCATTTGACAATCGAGTTGAGCATCGTTCTTCTGAACACTCCCTTGGGAAAATCGGCAGATTGTATGCCTACAACCAACAACTCATCATGACAGGAAATTATGAAATGGGAATGAAACTAGAACTAGGCTCAACAATTAGTCGAGGAAAATGCTCATTTTTTCCTCAATCTGCAAGCGTAAATTCTAAGTGATGTGCGGGAAATTAATGACTCCTCGCACTGTTGTTGACGATAGCTATCATCAACTATTACCGTCTCAGGTGCTTATGGAACCAGGATGACGTGAAAAAAGCCGCTTTAAAGGTAGAACGGCTGATATTTATGCGAAACTCGATCGCTAATGATTGAAAGAAGGTTCAAGTACACATTGCCCGCATATTTCGCCAAATTACATTTCTGAGATGAGTTGGATTGTTAGGAACAGGCGGCTTTGCTTTCGCTGCATCTCCAGTACAGCGGCGATGCAATGTGGTAGGAGTTCTCATTTGGGCTTGAACGGTTGCGTTCTGGGTGTGAGAACCATTGATTGCATTTTGATTGCGGAGAGTATTAGGTTGTGGTTGAGGTAGGGTTGCTGATGGAGTCGTATTTACTGAAGACGGAACAGTAAGTTGATTTGCAAAAGCAGTAGGAATCGAGATTACGGAAAGGACGATCGCAATTGATACAAAGATCAGCGGAGTTCTCATATTAGTTCTCCTGAGCATTCATATCTCTATGTTGTTTCAACAATATGAAATGCACATGAAATCAGCAAAATAATAGAGAGAGAAAGTCGTTATTGGCTCTGCACAAGCTTCATCGAGCTATCAAGCGCAGTCTTCTTTTTAGAGAAAAGGAGATGAGCGAATCGACTATAGAGTGCAGGGATGATTAACAGCGTCAAAGCAGTTGAGGTGAATAATCCTCCTAGCACGACGATCGACAATGGCTGCAAAATTTCTTTACCAGGTCCACCTGAGATCACAAGCGGAGCAAGCCCCAATGCAGACGTAAAAGCAGTCATCAAAATCGCGTTAAGCCGTTCCATTGTGCCTTTGACTAACACATCTTTGAGTGGCATTCCCTCAGCTAATTTAGTGTTGTAGTTATCGACTAATAGCAATCCATTGCGAGTCGCAACCCCAAAGAGCGTCACAAACCCTACGAGTGATGCAACCGAAATCACACCGCCTGTTAACGCAACCGAAAACACTCCACCGACTAACGCTAATGGTAGATTGACCATGATCATGATTGTCGAGGGAATTGATTTGACGGACAAATACATCAGCACAGCAATTACAACTGCTGCGATCGCGCTAAAAATCAGAATGTTCTGGGTTGCCCGTTCTTCTGCCTCAAACTGTCCTCCATACTGAATAAAGTAGCCTGCCGGCAGCTGCACGTTCTGGTTCACTTTAGCTTGAATTTCGTTGACAATTGATCGCATATCTCGCCCTTCCGCATTCGCCGCTACAACGATTAGCCGTGAAACGTTTTCCCGGTTAATCGTGTTTGGTCCTTGACCTTGCGTAATCGCAGCAACTTGAGCTAAAGGAATTTTCTGTCCGGTCGGAGTATCGACTAACAATCTTGAAATGGTCTCTAAATTTGTTCTTGCTTCAGGCTTTAACCAAACCAGCAAATCAAACGTTTGCTGCTGTTCTAGAACTTGTGAAACGACTTGTCCGTTCAGTGCTGTTTCAACGATATCTGACAGATTGCCAACGGTAAGTCCATAACGCCCAGCCGCCGCCCGATCGAACTTGATCTGCACCTGCTCGATCGGGATCTGAGGCTCAAGCTGTAAATCGACGATGCCTTTAATGGATTGCATCTGTGTTTCAACTTGCTCCCCAATTGTTCGCAGTTGAGCTAGGTCTGTGCCGAAGATTTTGACCGCGATCGCGCTTCTCACCCCTGACAAAACTTCATCCATCCGGTGAGAAATAAAGCCACCAATGTTGGGTGCAACACCGGGTAATCGCGCCATTTCTTGCCGCAGTTTCTCGATGCTACTGTTCCGCTCTTTCAATCCTTTTTCAGACAGATCCACATCCAAATGCGCTAAGTTCACGCCTGCGGCATCCCCATCACCAGGGGCACGCCCGGAGCGCATCTGAACGTACTCGAAACGAGGATCATCTTTAAGGGCATGTTGAATCGCTTCTGCGGCGGCATTGGTGGCTTCGAGTGAGGTTCCCGGATACAGCATTAATGTGTTCACAAGCGTTTTTTCCTGAAACGCTGGCAAAAACTCCCGACCCAGAGCGGGCACAATGACAATTGCAGCGATCGAGGTTGCAATGGCAACAGAAATAATCACCCTTGATCGACGAATTGCAAAGTCTAAAAACGGGGCATAAAGACGTTTGAAAAATCGCGCCACCCAAGGCTCAGTTTCAGGTAAATTTCCATACGGCAGCAACAGCGCACATAAAGCAGGAGTCACTGTTAATGCCGTCACGCTCGATGCTAATACTGCCACCATGTAACCAATTCCCATCGGGATAAAAATGCTGCCCTCTACACCACCGAGCGCAAACACCGGAGAGAAGACTACGATCGTGATCAGCGTTGCCCCAAACACCGAATCTCGCACTTCTTGGCAGCCTTCCAAGACGACTTCTAACACCGGGCGACGCTCAGCCGCATATTTGTTTTCTCGCAGTGATCGAAACACATTTTCCGCATCCACAATCGCATCATCGACCGCCGACCCGATCGCGACTGCCAATCCCCCCAGTGTCATCGTGTTCAAGCCTTGTCCTAGCCAGTCGAGCGCCATTACACCGATCAGCAACGATAGCGGCAATGCAACGAAACAAATGACTAAACTCCGCCAGTTCATGAGGAACGGAATCAGAATGATCGCAACGATAATTGCACCTTCGACCAACGCTGATCGCACATTCTCGATCGAGGAATCAATATAGTCCTCTTGGCGAAAGGTGACATCGATTTTGATATCTTTCGGTAACCCTGTTTTGATTTCCGCCATTGCTGTCTCGATCGCTCGCGTCACCGTAGGCGTATCTGCCATCGGTTGTTTGTTCACCATCACAATCACAGCTTTGCGACCATTGAGGCTACTGTCTCCGCGCTTTAAAGCAGATCCGATCATCACGTCTGCCACATCCGATAACCGAACCGGAGTTCCATTCCGAGCAGTCACCACCGATTGTTTGAGGTCTTCAATCGATTCGATGCGTCCAATCCCGCGAATCAAGCGTTCTCGATCCGGTGTAATTAAAAAGCCTCCTGGTGCATTCACATTCGCCCCTGCAACCGCTTCTCTGACCTGCTGAAGCGACACATTGAACGAGGTGAGTTTTGCCGGATCAACGAGGACTTGATACTGCCGCATGTCGCCGCCATAGGCGATCACTTGACTCACTCCCGGCACCGCTAACAAGCGATTTGTGACCTGCCAATCGACCAAGCGCCGCACGTCCATGAGCGAGGTCGTCTCAGGAGTAAAAGCGTACTGCATCACCGTACTAATGGGTGACGTAATTGGAGAAATTTGCGGCGTTTCGACTCCTTCTGGAAGTTTGCTTTGCGCCTGCTGGAGCCGCTCAGTGACAAGCTGTCGCGCTTGATAGATATCTGTTCCCCAGTTGAAAACGACTTTCACGACTGAAAGTCCGGGTGCTGAAGCGGATCGCACTGCCGAAACGCCCGGTGTACCGTTAATCGCACTCTCGATCGGCAATGTCACCAGGGATTCAATTTCTTCTGGCGCGAGTCCTGCGGATTCGGTTTGAATTTCAACTTGGGGCGGTGCAAAGCTCGGAAACACATCGAGCGGCATTTGAACGATCGTGCGGAAAATCCAAATCGTGACGACGATCGTGCCTAAGATAACTAGCCAACGACGCGCAATTGACCACTTGAGAATCGCATTCAGCATAGCAATAGCTCGATGTTCATTGAAAGGAAGGTGAGTAGAGCTCGTCGCAAAGGACAGGCAAGAAAGTATTGTGTTTAGAGGTAGAAAGCGATCGCTCGTGAATCCACTAATTCTGATGCGGATTCCGCGATTCCTCTAACGGATCTACAGATGTACGAACTTTGCTAGGTGCAGAACTATTTCCGTTGCCATTAGAGTGAAAATGAATTTCAGTCTCGTAGGGAGACATAGAACCGTTTTCTGCGGGTTGAAGCCGACGATTACGACGGGATGACCAAACCGCACCTGCCCAAAACGTACCTGCCGCGATCGCGCCTCCCGCAGGTAGCATCACCCACCAGGGCAGTGCAGACAGATTGAATCCTTGAGCGGGTGCTGCGGGAGCTTCACTGTGTTCTGCATCGGCTTTTGCATCACCCCGTAATGACTGGGTATATAGTTGCGGTGCGCGTTGCGTCACCACTTTATCGCCATCAAATAAGCCGTTTGTAACTTCTACAAGTTCGCCGGATTCTCGTCCGAGTGTAATATCGGTGGCTTGAAAAGCGTTGCCGTTTTGCACAAAGACAATTTTCTTTTTATCATTAGTTTCGACGATCGCAGATTTTGGTACAGCTAAGACTAAAACCGAAGTGCGATCAGTCAGTACTTCAATCTCAGCGAACATTCCCGGCTTCAATACTCCATCTGCATTATCCAGTTCCACTTTCACGGGCACAACACGGGTTTCACCCTGTACGGTTGAACCCACAACACTAATCCGCCCGTTAAAAGTCCGATTGTTCAATCCATTGACCTTAACTCGAACAGGCTGACCCACCCGAACTTGGTTCAGATCCTTCTCGTAAATGTTGCCCGATGCTTGCACGCTACTGCCATTGACGATCGTTAAAATTTGCTTTCCCGCGTCTTGTCCCGATTCTCCAGGGGTTGCTTCTCGGTCGGCAACGGTGCCGGAAATCGGAGCCGTAATTGTGATCGTGCCATCTTCATTCGCATTCGCTCCTAACTGCCGCAATCGAGTTTCATAAGTTTGACCGCTCAGTTGAACCCGCGATCGTGCAACTTCTAGCGCTGATTGTGCCCGCTTCAGTTGGGCTTGAGCTTCTGAAACGGCTAATCGACTTTCTGCTTTTGATAGATTCGCGCGAGCTTCTGCCAGTTTTGTTCCCGATTCGAGCGCTGATCGTCGTGGAAGCGCTCCAGTTTGAGCCAATTGCTGATCTTTGGTGTAGCTTTCTTGGGCAAAATCAAACGCCGATCGCGCTTGCTGAATTTCTCGATCGACGATGGTCTTCTGACGCGCTAGATTTTCCTGAGCAAGCTGTAAATCCGCTTCTGCTTGTTGGACTGTGCCTGTCGCATCACTGCGTCGATCGAGCGCCTCGGTTCTCAACTGTGCTAAATCTGGACTCGTCATAACCGCCAGTGGTTGCCCTGCACTGACTGCATCACCAGGTTTGACGAGCAGCCGCAGTAAGGTTCCCCCGACTGGCGTTGTGACTTCAACCTGGCGATTCGGCAGCGATTCAATTTGTCCGGTCGTCTTGATACCAAATGCTAAGCGTTGTCGGGTAACAGGCTCCACTTTGAAGCCGAGCCGTTGAGCCGTTGCCGCATCGACTTGCACGCTGCCAGACGATTGCGTTGCTCCCCCCTGAAACTCGTTGCCATGCCCGCCATGAGCTAGCACGATCGCAGGACTACTTGCCAAGACTCCCAGTGTCATCAATGTGGCTGAGAGACGGCGAATCGAAGTGGAAACAGAAACAGCAAGGCTCGGCATGACGAAGTTTCCTGATATTGCACAACTCTTTACATTGTGACACCCGAATGTGAAACAGGGATGAAATCCTCTACTGGTTGTACCAGGCTTTGCGCCATTGTTTCATTTGATCGATTTCGGCTTGCTGCGAGGCAATAATTTCTCGCGCCAACTTCTGAATCTCCGGGCGTTTTGACTTTTGCAAAACATCGTTTGCCATTGTCACGGCTCCTTCGTGATGCGGAATCATTGCATTGATAAACCGCAAGTCAAACTGATCGTCTGCCGCGCCTAAATCCATGCTCATCTTCATTGCTTTGATTTGTTCTTTTGACATGGGCATCGAGTGATTCATCTCAGCGTGCCAAGCGATCGGTTGTCTAGGTGCTTTAGGATACCAGACTGTGCGCCACTGCTGCATCTGGCTAATTTCCTTGTCTTGAGCCGTAATCACATCCTGAGCCAGTTTTTTCAGTTCAGGACGCTTTGATTTTTGCAGCACTTCCTTCGCCATATCTACTGCACCTTGATGGTGGGGAATCATGCTATCGATGAAGCGCAGGTCAAATTCAGCATCAGCAGGACCCAAATCCATATTGTGTCCCATGCTGCTGTGATCCATTGCACCATGATCCTTTTTGCCAGCATTCATGTGGCTGTGATCCATACCGGACATCGTGCTTGCAGCGGGAGAACTGGCTGGGGTTGAATTCTGAGCTGTACTGGATGAGCAAGCCGTAAGCGCACTCAAGCTGATCAGGGCAGTAAAGGAAAATCCGAAAAATGTAGGTTTTAGGCGTTTCATGTTGACAAAAAGAAAAGGTTTAAGCAGTTTGACTGGCGAACACATCTCCGTTCAGCGAAGCGAACACGTCTCCGTGCAGCAAAGCTGTCGCACTCACCCAAGAATGAGCAACACCGAAATTGCAAGACAAATCTCGGCTACGAAGGTCGATTTAATCGCCCTTGCTACATATTAAGAAAACATAAGAATATGAAATCAGAATGAAATTTCCAATTCTTAACTGACAAAGTTCAGTTGAAAACCTACTTCACTGATGCTGATAGCTTTGCAAGAGCTAACTCTTCGGCTAATGCTTTCTGATAGATTTTAGGTAACTGTAATGTCACAGAATTTGTTTCAATTCCATAGCCTAAACTTGTCCAGGTTGCAGATAAATGCTTCAAGACTTCGTTCAAATTTCCTTTTTCGAGTTCAGCATTGATATCAACTTCCCAGGCGTTACGATCGCTCAACCAAGCGTAAACTACAGCATCTTGCTGTTTTGGCTGAAAACTTTCAGAAACCGTGTCTGACGTGTTTTGGCTGTGTTCAGGATGATATTGCTGAACCTTTTCATCCCAGGTTGTACTGAGTAACTGATAGCGCCCCGCGGCAGTCGTACATTCTCCTTTGTGCAGTCCTGACACGATCGTGACGCACTGATTGGGATGTTGGCTCAAATCTGTAATGTGTTGTCCACCGTAAAGCGCCGTGTAGGGATCACTATCTTGAGCTTCACTGGCGGAAATGGTTCGCATTAAAGCCCGAATGTATGGATCTCCACCAGTCATAACTAACGGCGGAGTTCGATCGGGATCTTTGGGAGGAATAGTTTTTTGCTGTCCCAGACTGAACCATATCAGCGATAGTGCAGCTAATGTAGCAACACTAACCGCAATCCTTTCTTTAGCGAATTTTAGAAGCTGAATCTTCAACATCATAAAACCGATCAAAGTGTCTGTGGCTCGTAAAGCGATTTTGTCATGGATGGGCTGAAGAGATAATTTGACAAATTGATCTCTTCAGCAAACTTGCTTTAAGCGTTGTTCGGCACTTAATCTTCAGTGTTTCACACGAAAATGAAACTGGAATGAAATATCACTCGCGATCGAAGTTAGCTCGAAAAACTTGACTCTCAAGTGGACTAGAGAGTTTATAACGGATTGGTTTTGATGAGTAAACAATTGGAGTCTTTCATGCACATAAAAACTCAAATTCTCACTTTTTTGGGTGGCACCCTTGCTGCGATCGCGCTATCAACCGGAACTGCTTCTGCTCAATCTATCAACCAAAATCCGAAAAATGCTTCCGAAAATAACCTTCAACTTGCTCAACAGCCGAATCAAGCTAAACCTAGCAATCAGTCTGGATGTGCTTGCTGCAAAACCATGAAAGAAGACATGGAAAAGATGCGGCAACAAATGGAGATGATGAAAAAATCAGGAAATTCGATGCCTAGAATGAACCACTCTGGCACGGCTCAGTAATATCAAGATAGCAAATTGATCTACCTCGGCGGCAAGTGTGACGTTTGTTGTTATACTTGCTGTCTCTATGGGTGGTAAATCTGCGATCTCAGATAGGAGCTAGGATTGTGGTTCATTCACAAAAAGCAATCTCTCAAACTCCCCTGTTCAAAATTGGTGAAATTGCTCAGCAAACTGGACTCGCTGTTGCAACGATTCGATACTACGAGAGTCTGGGATTGATTCAACCGAAGCATCGGAGTGAAAGTAACTACCGCTATTACGATGCGGATGCGATCGAGCGTCTTCAGTTTATCAAGAAAGCTCAATCGCTTCAGTTTTCCCTCTCAGAAATTCAACAGATCCTGAATGTACGTCAGCATGGTAATCCAGCTTGCCCAATAGTGCGTGAACTGTTAGACGGAAAAATTGCCCAGCTTGAAGCCCAGATAGCGCAGATGCTCGCGCTCAAAACCGAATTAGAGCAGTACAGGAATCGTTGGGCGGGTAAACCGCTTGATGATCCGCACAGTCGAGAACTGTGTAGCCTGATTGCTGAAGTTACTGCTCTTAATTCAGACGAATGAAGAGTTTTACTGGTTATACCAGGCTTTGCGCCATTGCTTCATCTGATCAATCTCCTTTTGCTGGGATGTTGAGATCTCTTGGGCAAGCTTTTGAATCTCAGGACGCTTTGACTTTTGCAAGGCATCTTTTGCCATTGAGATCGCGCCTTCATGATGAGAAATCATGGCATTCATAAAGCGCAAATCAAACTGCTCATCGGCTGCTCCCAAATCCATGTTCATTGCCATGCTGTCTTTTTGCTGCTGAGACATTGGCATAGATTTATTTTGCTGTGAATTGTAAGCCACAAAACTTTCAGGCGCATCGGGATACCATTGTTTCCGCCATTTTGCCATCAACTCATTTTCTTCGCGGTTCTGAGTCACAATAATGTTTTGGGCAAGCGATTGGATTTCAGGACGTTTTGACTTTTGCTGAGCTTCTTTTGCCATCTCGATCGCGCCTCGATGATGTAATCGCATGGCATCAATAAAGCGTAGATCATACTCAGCACCCGCCGGACCTAAATCCATGTTCATCATCATGCCGTTCATATTGCTGTGATCCATCCCTGGCATTCCTGCCATCGGTGAACCTGTTGCAGTTGGGCTTTGATTCGAGGTTGAATTTTGAGCGGAATTTGAACAAGCAGATAGTCCACCAACCGCGATGACTGCACCGAGCGAAAGTCCAAGTAAACCTGTCTTGAATGTTGAGCGACGCATATTTAACCTACAAATTCCATTGATGTCTTTAGTTCATTCTGAACCATCCAGTCTACTGGAGAGTCAAATGCAATACAGTGTATTTTGGACGGATTTCACGCCTTCGGTTTAGCACTAACCGCCCGTTTATTTCAAGACTGCATAAAGGAATGAAATCAAAATGAAACTTGACTATGACTTAGGCTAGAAATTGTAAGTCTTTCATCGGAGGGAAGTTACTGAATTAACCTTTCTATAAGCTGCTCTTGAGGGTTTTAAGGTCAAGCTGAAACACTATCCTAGATAGGAGATGATATGGCAGACATTGGATTATTTTACGGAACGCAGACAGGATACACGCAAACCGCAGCAGAGACAATTCAGCAAATATTTGGACAAGATGCCGTTGATTTGTATGACATTTCTCGTGTGGAACCAAGCGATTTCGAGAAGTATTCAGTCATTATCATTGGTTGCCCAACTTGGAACGTCGGGCAACTGCAAGATGATTGGGATAACTTCTTCGAGCAGTTAGACGAAATTGATTTCAGCGGCAAAAAGGTTGCTTACTTTGGTGAAGGTGATCAGGTCGGGTACGCGGATTCGTTTCAAGATGCGATCGGCATCTTAGAAGAAAAGATTTCTGAGCAAGGCGGCGAAACAATTGGCTATTGGTCTACTGAGGGCTACGAATTCACCGAATCAAAAGCAGTGCGAGATGGAAAGTTCGTAGGTCTTGCGCTGGATGAGGATAATCAGTCGGACTTGACTGACGATCGCATTAAAACTTGGGTCGCTCAACTCAAACAAGAAATCGGGTCGTGAATTGTTGAGCCAAAAGGTTGTTTGGAACACGCAATCACTGATCGACTGAAGATGCTCAAGCTATGAGAAACCGTTCAATCCCGCGAGCGATCGCTTGTGCAGATTTTAGAATCAGATCATCTACTTGCGTCCCTGAAGACGCATCGATAAAAAAAGATTCCGTCAAGATCGCCGGAACAGGTAGAGGAACGGCTCTCAAAACAGCTAGTCCTTGTCGCTTCACACCGCGATTTGGAATATTTAGTACTTGATCGAGTTCTTGATTAACAATTGTGGCAAACCGAAAATCTACATCTGTGCCATTGCGATCGATCAGAACTTCATGTCCTTGTACTGCCGCGTTGAAAGAATTGAGGTGTAAAGCAACAAAACAGTCTGCTCCGGCTCCCCGTGCCCCAATCTCCTCTAGGGAGAGATTGAGCGCGTTGTCAATCAGTGTTACAGTTGCCCCTCTAGCCTGTAAGAATCCCTGGACTAGCTTTGCCTGTTTCAAAGATTCTCCAGCTTCTGTACGACCTTCAGCATTTTTGGCACCTGGATCGCGATCTTCTCCATGTCCGGGATCAAGCACTATTTTTTTGCCAAGCAGTGGTCGAGGGGTTGGAATTGTCGGAGGATTGCTCGCAATACGACAGGCAGGAGGTTCTATATCTTCGATTACCATTGCACCAGGAGCGTCACTGCCTGTAAACCAGTTTCTAGGAATTCTCACCTGGTTCCGTTTCTCTCCAGACAATTCCACTTTGTCGATATAGCAGGCATCTCCGCTTTTCATCAAATACAGGGCTGTTTTCGTCAATCTTAACCATGCCATGTGACTAATCCTTAATTGCTTAAAACTTTAGTTTTCAATTAAGACATTCTACTGATTTCTCAAAGTTTGGAGCGTAGCAATTCAGGTTTTTAACTAAAAATTGCTGCGGGGAGCAGTAGCCCTGATTTTTCACCTCTATTTCATTCTTGCTGCTTATCGTATTCAGTAGGGGTTAAAGCTGCTTTGTGGAACCAAAGTGCTTTTTTACTGAAGCTAGTTCAAAGGACAGTTTGTTTTCAGAAGATCTTAAGCTTTACCACTTGCCTCTCCAGTCCACTAGGGGGTTTAGATTAAGAAGTAGTTGTTCATCGCTTGATAGCCTTTGAAACCTACAACTCTTCTACAGCAATTCAAGATTAAGGAGCAAACGAATGAGTGATTTAATTGCGATCGGGTTCAAAGATGAGTTCAAAGCAGACGAAGTTCTCATCGATCTAAAAAATTGGAGCGAGAGTATTTGATTGATTTAGAAGATGCTGCGATCGTAGTGCGGAACAAGCAAGGCAAGGTTAAGATCAAGCAAACTCAAGAACTCGTTGCATCGGGCGCATTATCTGGTGGTTTTTGGGGATTGCTATTCGGTGTCATCTTTCTACATCCGATGCTGGCACTGTTTGGTCGGCGGTTGGCGCACTCTCCGGAGCGTTGACTGATGTTGGCATCGATGACGAATTCGTTCGAGAAATTGGAAACACTCTAGAACCAGGTACTTCTGCCATTTTCATTTTGGTTAGAAAATCGACTCCAGACAAAGTTCTAGAGGAAATCAGCAAGTTTGAAGGCAAAGTGTTACGAACCTCGTTATCTAGAGAAGATGAAGCAAAACTGCAAGCAGCACTTACCAAAGCTGAACCTGTAGATACGTCTTCACCTGTAGGAGCATAATCAGGTGTATCACTTCTCAACCCAACAAAGAAAATGCCTCAACTAAAGTTACAGCGATCGACTCCACCTTCTAAATCTGAAAATGCTTGGCTAGAGGGATTAAAAACACTAAGCTTGAGTGTTATCCTTGCGTTGGGCATTCGGACATTCATCGCAGAAGCTCGTTACATTCCCTCTAGCTCAATGGAACCGACGCTTCAAATTAACGATCGCCTAATTGTAGATAAGCTGAGCTACGACTTTGTTCCACCCCAACGCGGAGATATTGTAGTTTTCAACCCCACAGCTAGTTTGAGGCAGCAAAACTTTAAGGATGCGTTTATCAAGCGAGTGGTTGGGTTGCCCGGAGAAACTGTCGAAATCAAGAATGGGCAAGTCTATGTCAATGGTTCTGCTCTAAACGAACCTTACATCGCTGCTCCAGCAAAACAATGGAATCCGGTTGTTGTTCCTCCCGATTCTTACCTTGTGTTAGGCGACAACCGAAATAACAGCTTTGATAGTCGCTACTGGGGGTTTGTCCCGCGCAGCGATATTGTCGGGCGAGCAGTCTTTCGGTTCTACCCATTCGATCGAATTACTCCTCTGAATCAACCTGTTTACATCACCTCTCATCAAACTAAGGAGAAACCCCAATGAATTCATCAAACAATGCAATGAACAATCCTATTCATCTCACCGCAAAACTTAGCAGGTCAATTTATTCAGTGATACTAGCAAGCTGACCTGTGCGTAACCAAGTTTCTAAGTGGGTTGGAGATTGTACGTTAGAAAGATATTCGTGAAGAAGGCTTCCTTCCAAAACTTCTTGCTGAAGCAACTGATAGGTCATATCCTCTAGCAACTCTCGATTTGCGGTCAGAATATCTAACGCCATTTGATGAGCGCGATCGACGATCGCTTTCACCTCTTGGTCAATCACTTCCGAAACCGCAGGACTCACCGGGCGACGAGGATTAACAACACCATCTAGAAACTGCTGTTGCACTCTCTCTAATGCCACAGGTCCCAATTTCTCGCTCATGCCGTACAGCGTAACAACTCGCTCTGCTAGATCCGTTGCCTTTTGAATATCGTCACTCGCTCCCGTAGAAATTTTGCCAATCACAATTTCTTCCGAAGCTCGTCCGGCTAGCAGTGTGGCAATGCGACCGCGAATCTCGTCTTCTGCCATTAAAAAACGGTCCTCTTCGGGTAATTGCAGCGTATACCCCAATGCCCCAACCCCTCGCGGCACAATCGAAATTTTCTCCACTTTGCCCGCTCCAGGCATTAACGCTCCTACGATCGCGTGACCTGCTTCATGATAGGCAACAGTTTTCTTTTCAACTTCATTAAGCACGCGAGATTTCTTTTGCAAACCTGCAATGACGCGCTCGATCGCTTCATTAAAATCTGCCATCGTCACTGAAATGCGGTTCTGACGGGCTGCCAGTAACGCTGCTTCGTTCACTAGATTTGCTAAATCGGCTCCTGCAAATCCGGGTGTACGAGTCGCAATAACACTTAAATCGACATCCTCTGCTAGTTGAATTGCTTTAGCATGAACTCTCAGAATCGCTTCTCGTCCCTGCTTATCTGGGCGATTGATGACGACTTGACGATCAAATCGACCTGGACGGCGAAGGGCTGGATCAAGCACTTCCGGTCGATTGGTGGCTGCGAGAATAATTACCCCTGTATTTGCCTCAAATCCATCCATCTCTGTTAACAATTGATTGAGAGTTTGTTCCCGCTCATCATTGCCACCCAATGGCGAACCAGCAGCAGCTCTAGATTTACCCAAGGCATCCAATTCATCGATAAACACGATACAAGGGGCTTGTTTCTTTGCCTGCTCAAACATATCTCTCACCCGCGCCGCGCCCACACCCACAAAGAGTTCAATAAATTCAGAGCCAGAAATGCTAAAAAATGGAACACTGGCTTCTCCAGCAACGGCTTTCGCCAATAGTGTTTTCCCAGTTCCTGGCGCACCGACTAGCAAGACACCTTTGGGAATTTTTGCTCCAACACGAGTGTATTTGGCAGAGTCTTTGAGAAAATCAACAATTTCTTCCAGTTCTTCCTTCGCTTCATCAATCCCCGCGACATCTGCAAACGTCACGCCTGTATTCCCTTCAGAATAGATGCGGGCTTTACTTTTACCAACGGTCAATGCTGCCCCGGCTCCCGCTTGAGCGCGGTTGAGAACAAATGCCCAAATGCTAACGAAAATTAGGGGTGGAATGATCCAACCAAGCAGTGTAGTGAAGAAATTGCCGCGATCGGGCGGGATTGCCCCAAATTCTACATTGCTATCTTCGAGCAGTTTTGGCAAACTTTGATCGTTAGGAATGGGAGTTGTGACATAGACTTTATTCGGAGTGGGTGACGCACCATCGGACTGCGGTTGTTGGGTTTTGGGTAAATCAGCTTTGAGAATGTACTGAATTTGGTCTTGTCCAATCTCAGCTTTGGCAACCTTTCCGTCTTTTACGTCTTTGCGAAATTGACTGTAGAGAACTTCTGTTGATGGACGGCGTAGACCTGGCATCACCACAAAATGAAACAGCAGCAGGAAAGAGAGTAACATCAATAAGCTACTGCCAAAGTGTTGTGGGTTCGGTGTTTTGGAACTTCCGTCTTTCTCAACAGGCATAAACTACACTCCAGCTTAATGGTGTCTCATTCTTTCTTTCCAACCCACAACCAGACCGATGCTCATCAGAAAAACGCCTGCGATCGCGAACGGTGCGCTTGCCTGCCATGCAAATAGCATTCCCCCTAACATCGGACCTCCCACCTGCCCCAGACTACTTGCCGCGTTCTGAATTCCGAGTACCGCTCCGACGTGCTGACCTCCGCGTTTAGAGATTAAAGCTGAAAGATTCGGAGCAACTAACGCCATACCCAAGGCTAGTAAACCCACAGCCCCTAGAACGAATGGCAGGATTCGGACGAGCAGCAGTAACACGATGCCTAACCCCATTAAACCAAAGCCTAATGCAAGTTGAGCAATAATGTTAATTCTTCGCGATAAAAGATTAACGGCGATCGCTTGAAATACTGCCATAACTGCCCCACAAACCATAAAAGCGAATCCAGTTTGCGTTGGACCATAGCCTAATTTTTCCTGGGCATAAAGTGCAAAGGTTCCTTCAAATATTGCGAGTCCAAACTGTGAAATTAAGGTTAAAGCAAGTAACAGCTTTAGTTTGCTATCAAGATTTTTCCATTTCATTTCCACATTGCGACTAGAAACGGAGGAGACAGTTGAAGGCAACGATTCCGGCAACCATTTTACGGCGGCAAGCAGCGCAAAGAACATGAAAACTGCGGATAAAAAGAACGGAGGTGCATAGTTTTCGATTTTGATGTCGATGAATCCTAGTGTAAAGTGCAAGTCTTCGCGAGTTGTCAATCCTCCCAAAGCTGGTCCTGTAATAATTCCAAGACTTACTGCACTTCCCAGCCATGCCATGCCTCGGTTGCGATCGCGATCAGTCGTTACGTCAGTGACATAAGCTGTTGCAGCAGGCAATGTTGCTGATGATAAAAGACCTCCAATGGCTCTTACAACGTATAGTGTCCACAACGATGTTGCAAAACCAAATAGAATTTGTGAGATCGCAGACCCTGCAATTCCCAGCAACATCAACGGTCGTCTTCCAATCCGATCCGCTTGCTGCCCCCAAAACGGAGCAAAAATTAACTGCATAAAAGCATAAATACTTGATAGCAGCGTAATGTGAAGCGCCATTGTTTCGCGAGAAACTCCCACTGTTCTGTCTAAATGTCTGGCATAGAAGGGAAGAACTGGCAACGTCACTCCGAAGCCAATCATCACGACAAACAGACAGAACAATAGAACAAATAATCTTCTACTCATTGGGCTTTTAGTTTAACAAGGCTAATCACAAAATGGGAGGCAGCAGCGATCTACTAATTTTGAAAAGGGGATTTCTAAACAGGCTAGTGGCAACCACCACCACGACTGCTCCTATGCCCATGTCCACTGTGATGCCCATTAGAGCCACCGTGGTTGTGTCTGCTGTGTCCTTGTCGCTGAAACCAAACTACAGCAACTACAAGCAGTGCAAGTCCTAAAAGCAATCCAAGCATAATAAAGTTCTCCTCGTCGAATGAATTAATAATTCTGCATCTAGATAGAGTTAGAGCTTAACCAATGAGTTCAGCGACTCGAAAGGCAGATGTAATCGCTCCTTCATGCAAGCCGTCTCCCAGATAGGCTCCTACATGATATGTATGGTTCTCTCCATTGGTAGCGACAACTTCATCTCGGTATCGAAAAGATTCAGTCGTATACAACGGCGTGTGATGTTGCTGAATGTGAATGATGCGATCTTTAGCAATTATCTCCTCCAATTGAAACGATAGGAAATGGTGCTGTGGTGACGACGGGATACCGCAAAGCTGATTTAAGCAACCGTTATAGCCCCAGCGGGTGTCTGTTTGGAAGAAATCAAATTCTGTGGGGTATCGAATCCCCTGTTTGTCATACATGGAAGTATCTGTATGAACGATCGTGGTTGCATAATTCGCTTTCCAAGCTGAGAAGCGCTTAATTTCAGCATCAGTTGGATCAGCTAGAAGAGCTATCACTTGATCAGGCGGTGTGGCAAACACAACTTTATCAAACTCCTGCGTTTCGCCATTCGATCGCTCAATTTTCACACTATCTGAGCTTCTGGAAATATTGGCAATCTCCACGTTCAGCCAAACTTTCCCACGAAAGCGCTCTAGAATTTTTTCAATGTATGAATATACTCCACCTTCGACCCTGAGCCAGTTGACTGCAAGGTAATCGCGTAACATTGGAATTGCCAGTTCTGCTGGAAAATTGTCGATCTGATCGAACGGTGTTGAGTAACTGTACATTGTTAACAACTTAAGCCACAGGCTGCCAGTACTGTCGTTCTTTAGATAACGAGATAGTGGTTGGTCGTAGAAATCTTTCATGTCCGCGAATCGTGTTTTTAGCCATAATCCGGCGGAACGAACATAGATGCTATCGAATCGAAGATACTCGATTAAGCGTTGGATGCCAGTGAAGTTTTTCTGGATAGCAACTTCAGATAGAAAATGACCTCCATTTTTAGGAAACAATTCTGAACCGATGTCAACGGGTACTAGTTTCACGTCTAGTTCTTGCATCAGAGCAACGAAGTTGTGAAATGCGGTAGGAAATTCGAGTGGACCACTTTCCAAAACTTCATTGCACTCGGATTGGTTTGGCTTCACGTTTTTGTTCAGTGTCCGAATATGTCCTCCTAACATGGGTTGCCGCTCAAACACCGTGACATGATACCCTTGTTTATCAAGCAGGTAGGCTGTAGCCATGCCACTAGCGCCGCCTCCAATGACAGCAATTCTCATAATTGACCTCAAATCAAATGGAATAGGTTAAGTGCGATCGCGGGTTTAGTTGTTGCTCAAGATTGCGTCACCGGATAACCGTTGATAGAGTAATGCTCCTGTCCAAACGGTGGGAGCAAAGCCCGGATATCCTGATGACGCATTGCAAAAGTAAAAATGCTTCAATGAGGATTCATGATTTAAGCGCCCTAAACCCATATTGCGTGGGGTTAGACTGGAACCGTAGGAATTTCCATTGGGGCACCAACAAAAGCGTTCATTGGTAGTAGGGCTGCCCGTCACATGAAAAACCATATGCTTCCTAAAATTCGGTACATACTGCTCTTCCACGACATCTAGAATTGAATCCAAAATTTCCTGTTTTTTCCGGTTATAGGCTGTACGATCGCGTTCTCGTAATTGCTTAAAGTAGTCGTAGTTAGCAACGGTCAGGAATTCGACAATTTGACAATCCTCTGGACAATCTCGATGTGCCTCGGTCAGTAAGGTGGGCGTTGTGATCGCAAAACTAGGATTGGAGAAATCATGGCGCTCATACATCTGAGCAAAGGCTTCGTTCAAATCTTGGTGACCTGTATGCGAGAGATTCCACTTACCAAATCCATAGTCTCGAAGATCAAGGTCTTTGACCACGCAGTAAGCCATATAGTTAGATGCAGAATACTCGTAATTAAGTTTGCGACGCACTTTCTTGGAAAACTTCTCCTCACCGATCATTTTGGCGGCTTTTTTGGGGTCCATATTGCAGATCACGATGGCTCCTGTAAATTCACAGGTTTGATGCGTCGTTAAATCGATCGCTTCAACACCTATAACCGTTTGGTCTATGACCTTAAAATTCGTGACCTCATGGTTGAGCAAGACTTGCCCCCCGTGTGATTCAATCACTTGAACTAACGAATTGATGAAGTGTTCAAAATGTTGGGTTGGGTAAAATGCACCTGCTTGATACCCTCTGAACAAAGCAACCCAGGCATAGAATGAGAGTTGATTGGGCGGCAGTAAAAAATCGAGCCATTGCAGTGCTAACAAGGTTTGGGCAGCTTGTGGTAGCTGAAACTTGTCGAATACGTCTTGAAGGGTGCTGTTGACATACTGAGTGGCGCAACCGACTTCACTTGAATGTTTAAGCAGTTCAATCGGTCGGAGTGGAGGAGCGAGTTTTTTCAAGCCTGCCCCTGTCTTTTCGACTTCGTTGATAAATTGGCGAATGCGATCGCGATGGGTAGGAAAGAGTGTTGATAATCGCTGGATTAATTCTTCCGGTTCCGAAGGAATGTCCAACGCATACCCCGGCATCCGCATATGGTCAAAACCATCTGGGTCATACCGTTCAAAGGTTACGTCTTGATCTAGACCTAGTTTTTTAAGTACCCGATTTACAGTTTGCCCTTCGCCGCAATCCCAAACATAGTGAAGTTGAGCATTAAACTGATACGTTTTCGCCATTGTAAAGGTGTGCCCAAAGCCCCCTGGATGTTCATGGGCTTCAAGAATTTGCACAATCTTGCCGGAGTTTGCCATCAACGCACCTAAGACTAATGCTGATAAACCACTGCCGACAATGAGGTAATCCGGTCTCATAGCATGATTCCTCAAACAGTAAGCTATCGTTTGAGCATCTTGCCTGTGATAAGCAGGATGCCCAGATAATAGAATTGAATTCAGTTACTGTCACTTCTAGCGGTTAAGCTGCCTGTGCCATTGCTCGGCAACTTGCGGCACATTGGCGGCAAGCTTCTGCACAGGTTTTACAGTGAACTGCATGATCACTATGTTTTTCACATTCTTGAGCACAGAGTTCACAGGCTTTTGCACAGGCAAGACAAGCTTCCTGATGGACACTAGAGCCGCGCATCATCAGCCGAGCGCAAATGTCGCACAAATCAGCGCAGTCGTGACAGAGGCGAACACACTCTGCCATCATTGCTGACATCTCTCCGGTCAAGCAGGCAGTCGCGCAAACTTCGCATTCTCGTAAACATTCTAGGCAGTCCTGGATGCAATCATTCACAGTTGCAGTTGTCATAAGACACCTCGCTTAATCTATTTTCAGAACTTCTTAATCGCACGGTAGATTGTTTACCGCACATTCATCAATTTGTCAGAAGAATACGAGAAAGTTATAAAGGTCGCGAAGCATAAACTACTGACAGGACAATTTAATCAGTAAAAATAAAAGCGAGGCAAAATACTATGCCTCGCCGAAGATGGTGTAAATACAAAGGTAATCAATCTTTCCCAACGCTCACCCATCGGATAAGTGCCTAGAAAGCCAACTTAAAATCTGAATGTGGTTCGGATGGTGCCCACATAAATGGTGTCATTGCTTGAATTGTGCTCTGGGTTTGTAATCACAATCACGCCAGGAGTGACGGAAATCTTGTCTGTCAGCGCCAGTCGATAGAATGCTTCTAGATGCAATGAGGTATCGGCATCTTCACGAGCAGCAATGTCACTGCGAATGACTTTAGGCTGTTGACCAATCACCAAGCCAGCTAAATTCCCTTTCTTCCCTAAGTCGGGTAACGACAAGGTCGCAGCCCAGTTGAAAATGGTTGCATCACTGCCTCGTGCCACTAGCGCAGAGGAAGATTCGGCGTTTGCAAGAACCCAACCGACTTCACCGCCTAAAATGAATCGAGGACTGAGGCGGAAACTGACTTCTGCCCCGAAAGAATTGGCAGACGCTGCGATCCCACTGCCAAATGGAGAATTCGCAAAGGTGCTTCCGACACCTACATTAAGACGATTGTAGGAGTTGATATAAAGTAGATTGATGCCCAGTGCTTGTGTGGGTCGTAGCGTAAGTTGAGCGATCGCGCCATAGGGACCGCTGAATACTCCACGACCGACACTCGGATCGCTCGCTGTTGCATCACTCGCAAGATACGCCAATGATAATGATGCAGAGTTGCTGAAATTGTAGGTTAAACCTGCACCTGCACCCACTGCTTGCCGATAAATTGGATTAAAGCGTCCAAACCGGGAAATAGCACCTGTCCCAGTACTCTCAAAAGCCCGATTCAAAGGGAAAATCAAATCGACTGCTGATTCAAGCCCAGTTGTTCCCACGTAGGCAGTCAATTTCTCATTTACTGGGAAACGATAGTAAAGTTTATCGATGCCCAGCTGATTATTGACACCGGATTCATAGCTCAATCGGGTCATATTAGTGCCCGTGACACCAGCAAGGTTAGGAATATTTCCTGCATTCAGACGAGTGAACAACAAATCCCGACCATTAAAGCTGGTATTGAGAGAAAGACGAACTCGATTTGCGAGAACCGTATTTGCATTCAAATCGGTACCATTAGCGGCTCTATCTCCAAATGCGTCTGCTAAAGCGAAAATTGCTTCCCCTGCCAACTTCGTAGTCGTAGAGAACTGCTGTTTTTCCAAAGTTGTCGTCCGTGCTTCTAGGGCATCTACACGACCTCGTAATGTTGCCAGTTCAGCCGAAAATTCTTCTTGCAGTTTCTGGAGAGTTGCTAAATCTTCTTTTTTGACTAAATCAGCCGTAGCCGCAGCAATTAATTCATTGACACGATCGAGACAAGCATTCAAACCTGCCGCAAACTCATAGCGTGTTAAAGCACGATTGCCGCGATAGGTTCGGTCGGGATACCCTGCGATACAACCATACCGCTCGACTAGGGATTGCAATGCTTGGAATGCCCAATCGGTTGGACGAACATCAGATAGCTGAGACACCGAAGTAACTTGACTGAGGGAATTGCTAGTCATCCCTTCGGAGTATTGAGAAACAGTTTCGAGCGCGTCAGTAGAGTTTTCTACGATCGCTTCTGGTTCGTTCGGATTCAGTTGAGGCGGAGCAACCTCAGCAGCGAAGCTACTGCTTACCAATGTCAACGTTGCACCAAAAACAATTGATCCAACTCTAGTTAAGTCTATGAAAGTCTTTTGCACCATTCACCCTCACATAAATTAGCAGACATAATCGTTTTGTCTGGAGGTAGTATCTATTGCAACTAGCTCCATACACTAGAGTCTCAGAAACTTATGAAATCAGAATGAAATATGAAATTTGAGTGGTTAATTTTTGGTTAATTTGGATTCAGGCTAGCGATCGCTCTAGGTGGAAGTTGTCCATCATATGAACAGTACGTACAGCGAAGTTAATCTCCTTTGGAAACAGCACTATCTTCAGCGTTCTATCTTGGTTGTTAAGAAAGCTGCTTCCGAAATTGTCCAATACTCACTGCTAAGAAAATAGCCGCAAAGAGCATTAATGCCAACACATGAAGCCAAAGCATCTCTAACCCGATCCCTTTGAGTAGAATGCCTCGGAGAATCTGCACGAAGTGCCTGAGAGGATTGAGCCAAGATAGAGCGCGAAAGAAGGGTGGCATACTTTCCACCGGAGCGATCGCGCCCGAAAGCTGAATTAATGGAATATTGATAAAAAATGCCGTCAACACAACTTGCTGCTGATTTCGGGCAATCGTTGCCAGCATAATTCCGATTCCAATTCCGACAAATAAATACAAACCCGAAAGCAGCAAAAGTAAGGGGAAATTGCCTCGCACGGGTAAGCCGAACACTAACCGAGCTATCCCTAATGCCAGCAGCATCGTTCCCATTAGCAACACAAATAGCGGTACAATTTTTGCAACCAAGATCTCCCATATTGCGGCTGGAGTCATGAGCAACTGTTCCAGCGTTCCAGTATCCTTCTCACGGATCACAGTCAGTGCAGAAACTAGGGAACTAACAAGTGTGATTGAGATGCCGATTACACCTGGCACAAAGAACCAACTGCTGATTAAACCAGGATTATATAGAAACGTATGGGCAGGACGTACCAAAGGTGGCGTTGAAGTGGGCAATAGTTGGCGACCATACTGCTGAATGATGCGAAGCATATATCCACTCGCAATGCCAGCCGTGTTTGCATCAACTCCATCTACTAGGAGTTGTAAATCTGCTGATTTATTCTGAGTCAACTGCCGTTTAAACTCTGGTGGAATGACCAACCCAATCGTTACATTCCCCTTTCGTACCTGTTGACCCAGTTCTTCTTGACTCGGTGAGAATTGTTTTGCCACAAACACCTGATTCTCGGTTAACGAGGAAACTAGTTCTCGACTTTCGGGCACATTAGCATAATCGACAATGCCTAAATCGATCTTGTTGATATCGGGATTCAGGGCAAAGCCGTAGAGCATGATTTGCAGAATTGGCGCGATCGTCAACAGGACAACAATCTCCTTATTTTGAAGAATTTGCTGAATTTCCTTGATAGCAAGCGCCAGAAAGGAACTGGAGATGAAGTGACGGAGAACTTTAACTAACATTGGGAAGACGGCTGATAGGATAGAGAAAGGCTTGTTATATTTGGTCGGGCTTTATAAAGTTCACTGTAAAAGCGAACCAGTTGCCATAATATCGATCGAACTGAAATCCCGCAGCTTCAGCTAAACGGCGTACAGTTCCATAGAATTGATAGTGAGGGTCTGGAATGACCTCTGTTATGGAAAGCAAGCCACCCGGTTTCAGAGCAGCAAATATGTGTTGGAGTGCTGCCTCGCGATCAGGAATTTCACCTAAGACAGTTACTAGCAATGCACGATCGAATGTATTCTGCTCAAGTTCACTCTGATCAATTCGGCTAAAGAGCGTCCGAACGTTGGTCAAGTTCTTTACAGCGATCCGTTTTTCCACTTCTTTCAGCATTGCTGGCTGACCATCCAGTGCAACGACTTCACCATTGGGTAAAACTCTCTCAGCCGCAGGAATACTGATACGACCTGGTCCACATCCCACATCTAGGATTTTCATGCCGGGAGCCAGGTTGAGACGGTCTAGAATCAGTGAACTGCCAGCAACAGCATCCATATATGGATTTTCTAAAAAACTACTTAGCCAGGGCGGGCAAGGTAAAAAGCGCAAGCGCACGGCTCCCCGCCACCAAAGACCAATCACCAGTAATAGCGTGATTAGAACTGTCGTATTTAACAAAATCGCTTTCATCTTTCTCTATACCTTTGAGTTTTTGAATTTAGTTACTATACGTAGGGTGAGTAGGCAAAGCTGAAACTTCAAACCTTATCAATGCTTTAATCTGGTAACTGCATCTTATGCAAAGCTCGGTTTGCAATCAAGAAGAAAAGCAATCCCAAAACAGCAAGCATTACCATTGAGAACCAAATACCGAGCCATCCAGTTCCGCGCACAAAGGCATCACGGCTGATTTGAATGAAGTAACGGGCTGGAACAATGTCAGCGAGGTGAACTAGCGGAAAGGGAATGTTTTTGACTGGATAGATGAAGCCAGACAACAACAATGCGGTCATGAAGCCAATTAAGGAAATCGCCTGAATTGTTGCGATTAAATCTTTTGCCCGTGATCCGATCAGTAGACCAAACATCACGCTAGTTCCTATATAAAGAGGAGTGCCAATCAAAAGCGGCAATGGATCTCCAGCAAATCCTAGTTGAAAAATGAACGAGCCAATGAGCATCAAAACCAGCGCTTCACCAAGACCTACCAAAAGGTAAGCGAATCCTTTACCAATCAAGAGTTCGGTGGCAGTCATGCTGGAGGCATAGACCTGAACAATGTTCCCTTTTTCTTTCTCGCGCACCATTGCCATTGCTGCTAGGATACCGGGAAACACCCAGAGAAGAAACCCAAAAACTCCTGGTACAATGTAGAGCGATTCTTTGCGCCCTGGATTAAACCAAAGACGAAGACGGGGTTTAAGCGGATTACTTGTAGTTTCTAACCCAGCACTAGCCAGAAAGAACGTTGTGGTAGCGTGAATGCTATTTTGGATCACTCTGGCGTTATTAGTGTCCGTACCATCGATCAAAACCTGAATATCGCTGCCACGACCCGATTGAATCTGACGGCTGAAGTCTGGGGGAATGGTCACAACCGCTTTGGCAAAGCCATGATCTAAGGCGTGAATTGCGGGGTCGCCTCCGGGCCATTGTGTCGCTGTGAATTGATTCGTTGCGAAGATGCGCTCAATGTAGCTGTGGCTGAGGGGAGTGTTGTCCAAATCTTGAACCACTAGAGGAATGTTTTTGACCTCTAGCCGAATGGCGAAACTGAGAATCAGCAACGAGATTAGGGGCAACAGAAAAGCCAACGCGACGGTGAGGCGATCGCGACGGAATTGGGCTAATTCTTTGAGGCACTGGCTCCAAATTCGTTTCATGGCTCACCTCTCGATCGCACGTTGGACAATTCCAATAAAGGCATCTTCCAGAGAGAAGGGAATCGTTCGGAAACGGCGGATTGGTAGATCAGCATCCTGAAGCAGGGCACGAATCCGAGGTAAGTCTTGATCTAAATTATTCAAAACTAGATGAAGGCGATCGCCAAACAGGGAAACTCGCCACGGCTCCAAATGCAGTTTCAGCAGATCAGAGGCGGTTTGAGCTTGATCAATCACGAGTTCAACGAGTTGACCTGGCTGCTCGGCTTTGATTTGGCTAGGAGAACCTTGAGCAACAACCTCACCTGCAACCATAAAGCCCATGCGATGGCAATGTTCCGCTTCTTCCAGATAATGAGTCGTAACGAGCACGGCAGTCCCCTGACGAGCAAAGTCTTCAATCAAACGCCAGAACTGACGACGCGCTAGCGGATCAACACCAGAGGTCGGTTCATCTAGAAACAAAATTTCCGGTTCGTGCATCACTGAGGCTCCAAAAGCAACCCGTTGCTTCCAACCGCCGGGTAGCCGTCCCGTAATCATGTCTTCCTGACCTACTAAACCACAAGTTGCTAAAACCCAATCAATCCTACTGCGTCGTTGGGAAGTTGGCACCCCATACACCCCGCAGTAAAATTCCAAGTTTTGCACAACACTCAAATCGTCGTAAAGGGTAAACTTCTGGCTCATGTAGCCAATGCGTCGCCGTACTTCTGGGTTTCGTAAATTGTTGCGCTGTCCTGCCAAAATCACTTCTCCGCTAGTGGGAGACAGTAACCCACAGAGCATCTTAATCGTGGTAGTTTTCCCTGCTCCGTTTGCTCCTAACAATCCGTAAATCTCTCCATACTGAATCTCTAGTTCCACCCCTTTCACAGATTGGAATGTGCCAAAGGTTTTTTTGAGATTATGAGCAGCGATCGCCAGGTTTGAAGTTTGAGGGTTTGAACTGGATCTGGAATGCTTTCTAAGTGAGCGTGGAAAGGGAATAAACGGCGGATCAGAGCCTTGTTGTCTGAGGCGACTAACGAAGACATTTTCTAGGGTTGTCTCGGTTTGTTGAATGGTAATTTGTAAGTTGTGCTGACGAAGGGCTGACTGAATTTGAGCTTTGTCGGTTTGGGCGTTTTTGACTAAGACATCTAGGCGATCGCCAAAGGTTTGCACATCCTGAATTCCTGTCGTATTACTGGATGCAATGTCTAATAACGTTTGCTCTGTGAGAGTGATATCATTACTCCGCACTTCCAATCGCTGCAAACCTAAATTAGCCCTGAGTTCAGCCAGGGTTCCGGTTTGCTGAATCTGCCCCTCGTACATTAAAGCAATTCGATGACAGCGTTCTGCCTCATCTAGATAAGGCGTGGCAACCACGATCGTCACCCCTTCTTTTGAAAGCGCTGCAAGGACATCCCAAAACTCACGTCGAGAAACAGGATCAACGCCAGTCGTGGGTTCATCTAGGAGCAATACTTGAGGCTGAGACACGAGGGCACAGCAAAGGGCTAACTTCTGCTTCATTCCACCAGAGAGTTGTCCTGCCAAGCGGTTCCCAAACCTTTCTAGATTCATTAATTTCAAGTATTTTGCCCGTCGCTCTTGAAAGACGCGATCGGGAACCTGGCGCAAGCCAGCCACATAGCGTAGATTCTCGTCAATGCTGAGATCGAGGTAGAGGGAGAATTGTTGAGTCAGGTAGCCAGTTTCTAGTCGAGCATTGCGAGGAGAACGATTGAGAACCTGAACATTTCCCATTGTTGCTTCCATCACGCCTGCTAGAATTTGAAACGTGGTGGTTTTGCCCGCTCCATCAGGTCCGATCAATCCAAAAATTTCACCTGCATAAACTTCAAAGTCAATTCCACGCACGGCTGCCAATCGACCGTAACGTTTGTGCAACCCTTGTACTTGAATGACGGCTGTAGAACTTGAGGGAGAGAAAGCAGGTGAAAAATTTTGTTCACTTAGCGTCAGGCTCATAAAGATTACCTCTGCTCGGTGAGAATGGTCGCGTCCGCTGGCATTCCAGGCTTGGCGAAGCCGGATGGGTTCTCAATCTGGAGTTTGATCCCAAAGACTTGCTGAACGCGATCGTCGCGGAAGTAAATGTTTTCTGGTGTGAACGAGGCTTGTGGATCGATCGCGGCAACGGTTGAGTTTAGAGGTTTGTTGGGATCAGAATCTAAAAACACAGTTGCCTTCTGACCGACTCGCACCTTGCCAATGCTACCCTCTGGAATGAAACCTCTGAGATAGACCGTATTGAGATTTACGACAGACAGCAGCGTTCTACCGCTACTGACCACTGCGCCCGGTTCCACACTGCGAGCCGTCACTACACCGTTAATTGGGCTAATCACATTCAGATACGCGATTTGTGCCTGAATCTGCTGGATTGCTGCCTGGGCATTTTTAACCTCGGCTTGAGCCGCTTTTAATTGAGCGTAAGCCTGTTGGCGCTGTTGTAGCAGTCCGGAGACTTGAGCATTACGAATGTCAGGGTTCAAGCTAGAAGTTTGTGCCAGGGTCAAGCCACCACGGGCAGCATCTACCTGCTTTTGGTTGGCTTCTACAGTCGCTTGAGCGGTTTCGTAGTTGGTCTGGGCTTGATCGAACTGCTGCCGAGTTGCTGCGCCCTCTCGCACCAGTTGAGCAAAGCGATCTCGGTTCACCCGCGCTAACTTCAATTGCGCCTGCGCCTGCTTCAGTTGTGCCTCTGCTGCTGCTACGGTAGAATCTGCTTGAAAAATGCGTCCCTGTTGATCGCCCTGAGATTGCTCCAGCGTCAATCGGGCTTGCTGAATCTGGCTTTCAACCACTTGAATTTGTAGACGAGACTGATTTTCCTGCTGCTGGGCAGCCGTCAGCCGAGCTTGTGCGCCGCGCAGTTGAGCCTGAACTTCGTCATCATTCAGTCGAGCCACCACTTGACCTGTTTTCACTTGATCGCCTTCCCGCACAGCGATATAGTTGACCCGCCCCCCGATTTTGGCACCAACATCAGTTTGATAGCCTTCGATGCGACCGCTCAACTGGAGATCGACTGGTTTAGGGCGGGAGAGAAAGTACCAGGTGGTGAGTCCGCCAGCAGCGATCGCAAGACTTGTACCAATTAGTAAACGTTTTTTCCAAGAGGTTTTTAGTGACTGCTCAGAGTCCGGCAAGTCAGGTAAAGAATCTTTCTCCGAAGGTTTTGGAAGTAGTTGAGTCATTACGCAGTAACCTTCTCAATACGGATTTAATTTTGCAAGTCCCAATACTCTAGCCTTGCAAAAGAATCCGAGAAAGTTATGAGTAACGCTGGATTGCCCGAAACTGAAACACTTCTTCATTTCTCTTTACTCGGTAAGGTACACATAAAGTCTCTGTAGATTTGTTTCCGTTTATATGTACTATCTCTAACTGTGATTAAAAGCGGCGATCGCAGTTGCAAATTCAGCTTGTAAAAACCGCAACTGCAAGATTCGGTAGTCAATTTCCTGGAGCAGGGTTTCTAGCTTCTGTTTGTCTGTTTCGCTAGGACATTTGCATTGCTCACAAATTTGCAGCAATTCTTTAATTTCCTGAAGGTTTAAGCCTAGAATCTGAGCACCTTTAATTAGCATCAGACGATCGAACACTTCAGGGGAAAACAGACGAAAGCCACCACGACTACGAATAGGCGGTTTCAACAATCCTAGCTCGTCGTAATAACGAAGTGTTTTAATCGGGACACCGCTTTGAATAGCGACTTGACCAATCCGAAGGAACTTTGATTTTCTAGAAAGCATTGCTACCTCCAACCTACTTCGTGCGGATTTATGTATGTATCTGTGTGCTTGAAAACTAACTGAACTAGTGTTTTGAGCGAAGAGTACTCCAGATCAGATAAATTCCGAATGTGCTGGCTGCAATGAATCCAACTGTGAAGAAATAACCTGCCCATTTCTCCCAATTGGCTGGATGATAAATCAACATTAAAACTGCCAAGCTATTGATTAAAGCAGCCGTAATAATGCTCAACACAATCCGGTTTGTGAACCGTTCAAATCGGCGAACAATTGGTTCGCCGTTGGTCAATTGTGTATTTATCCGCAGATTGCCGCGTTCTAGTTCACCAACGATATACTTTAACTTTCGGGGTAATTCCACTCCCCACTGAGTAGCGTACAAGCTCGCTTCACTGAGCCGTTGTGCCCAAAGCGTCGGAGAATACTGCCGGAGTAGTAATTTCTCAACATAGGGCATCAGCAATGCTGTGACGCTAACCGATGGATCAAGGTGTGCAACGACTCCTTCATTGATGATTCCAGCCTTGAAAAACAAGCCCAGGTTTGACGGCAACTGTAAGTGATGGCGGCGGACAACATCTAGCATCTCGTTGAGAATCTTGCCGATCGCAATTTCTCCAAGTGGCTGTCCATAATAGTGGGAAACCAAATATTGCAAGTCTCGCCTTAATAAAGTGCGGTCTACGGTCTGTTGAGCGAAACCAAGCTCTAGGAATGCGTCTACTAGGCGATTCGCATCCTGGCTAATTACGGCTAGAAGGATTGCCGCAAGGTGCTCTTGGGTGTTTGCATCTAAGTTGCCTACCATGCCAAAGTCAATCAAGCCAATTCGTCCGTTGGGTTCAATGAAAAAATTGCCTGGATGCGGATCTGCATGGAAAAAGCCGTCCTCGAAGACCATTTGCAGATTCAGTTGGGCAATTTGTTCAGCCAGTGTCTTGCGGTTAATTCCAGCCGCATTTAGAGCGGATAAATCGCTAACTTTAATTCCTCGAATGCGTTCCATTGTTAGCACCCGTGAAGTTGTGGATTCCCAAAAAATTCGCGGGATATGAACATTTGGATTGTGAGCGAAATTTTTAGCAAAGCGTTCAGCGTTTCGTCCTTCACGTAAGTAGTCTAGTTCCGATCGAAGAGTTTGCGCGAATTCCTGAGCCAACCCAATCACATCGTACTGCTTGGCAAGTTCCCAACGATAACTAGCACTAACTGCTAGATTTTGTAGAATTTCTAGATCCTCTTCAACCTGCTCAACAATCCCAGGTCGGCGTACCTTGACGACAACTTCTGTTCCATCATGCAGCGTTGCTGTGTAAACTTGACCAATTGAGGCTGCCGCGATCGGAGTAGGATCAAATGTTGCAAACACAGCATTGATTGGTTTTCCTAGTTCTTCTGCCAAGATGTCCTCCATTGCATTGGTTAGGACAGGTAAGGCTTGATCTTGAAGTTTGGCAAACTCAGCCTGATACTCAGGTGTCAGCAGGTCAGCGCGTGTAGAAAGAATCTGCCCCAACTTAATGAAGGTTGGACCTAATTCCTCAAATGCCATACGGATATGTTCAGGCTGAGTGTAAGGCTCTGTCCGGCGGGAATGACCCAGTAATCCCTGATGAAAAGGAACAAAGCGTTCTAATCCGAGGATGCCAACAAAATACCCAAGCCCATGACGAGCAACAATGTTAGCAATTTGGCTATATCGGTTGAAGTGAGAATTTTTAGAGCGTCCCATGACTAGTCCATAGCAGGAGCCTGGTTAAGACCGCTTCTTAGGTGATCTAGAAATGACCAGGATTTAAATGGATGATTCCAGCAAAATGGCAGACGGCTAAACAGGCTATGAACATGACTACTGTTCCAATCAGACGATTGATCCAAATCAAGAAGTTGCTATGTTTTTTCTGTTGATCAAACGTTACCGAAGCTTCTGCAAGATTATGTTCATGCATTGAGTTAACCTCTCAAAATTTCAAAACTTGACTCGTTGATAGAAGAAGCGCTTCATAGTATCTGCCACTACAATATAAACTATAATAATTATGCCTATCAGTAAGAAAAACGAGATAGGCAAAAGTTGAAAATTAAACGGGGTCGCTAGTGGAGTAAATGGCATAAGGAGCGTGCCTCCTGCAACTAGCAAGGTTGCAATTAATAAGAGTCTGCCAGGTTGACTTTTGAAGAATGGCTTGCGAGTGCGAATCACCAGTACAATCATCGAAGCAGAAATGATCGATTCAATAAACCATCCAGTTCTAAGCAGCAAAGATCAGAATGAGGATATCAGACTTTTGAACTGTGCCAATAGCAACGTGAGGATGGTTGACTGCTGTTTAGGTTTGAGCCGATTAAATCCGTAGCGTGTGAGTCGTCGTGCCACCTCGTCATTCGTTAGCCCATTCGGGGTAGTTTGCAATTGTTGAAGCGATTCCGCAACTGAAATATTCCAAAAAAGCAGTGCAGGGTGATTCATTTACTTCCTCGCAGAATCGTTTTCAACGGTTACTCCTAACAATTGGATCATAATCCTGACAATCAATGGCTTTCTCAGTCATTGCGGTTGTCGGATGAACGCTGCATCGGAGATAATTGTTGTGGCTAAAATACCGACAGTGACGACACGGGACTTTGGAACGGCATTTCAAGTCAAGTGCAGCCTGATGTATCTGTTTAGGTATGAAGACATAAATTGAAATCGCGATCGCTGAGAGGATGACAAAACCAGCCGGAATCAGCAGACTTGAATCTGGGGCAGAGGACGTTACCGCCCCACGATCGCCTGGAGAAGGGGAATGAGATGGCAGTGTTACTAGCAATTTTGGTTCCATGACTTCATTTTGCTCCCTATTCACTTCCAAACAGGTTTATCTCCAAAATAGTGATCAATTAGTGCTGCCATTTCCAGTTGCGGATTTCAGGCATATCCTCACCGTATTGAGTGATGTACTGTCTATGTTCAATCAGCTTGTCGCGGATGAATTGCTGAGTATAGGCGGCTGTGTAACCCAGTTTGGGCACTCGATCAATGACATCAAGAACGAGATGAAAGCGGTCTAAATCATTGAGTACCACCATATCGAACGGAGTGGTTGTGGTTCCTTCTTCCTTGTATCCCCGCACATGAAGATTTTTATGATTGGTGCGACGGTAGGTCAAGCGGTGGATGAGCCAGGGATAGCCGTGATAGGCAAACACAATGGGCTTATCAGTTGTGAAGATGGTGTCAAATTCTTTATGGCTTAATCCATGAGGATGTTCCTCCTCAGGTTGAAGTTTCATCAGATCTACCACATTCACAACCCGCACTTTTAAGTCGGGAAAGTGTTGACGTAACAGATCAACGGCTGCCAATGTTTCAAGGGTTGGCACATCTCCGGCACATCCCATCACGACATCAGGTTCACTACCTCGGTCATTGCTCGCCCATTCCCAGATGCCAATGCCAGCAGTGCAGTGTTTAATTGCGGACTCCATATCGAGCCACTGTAGCTCTGGTTGTTTTCCGGCAATAATCAGATTGACATAGTGACGACTTCGTAAACAATGATCAGTCACTGAAAGAAGCGTGTTCGCGTCTGGAGGTAGATAAACTCGAATGACATCTGCTTTTTTGTTAACCACATGATCGATAAAGCCAGGATCTTGGTGTGAAAATCCATTGTGGTCTTGTCGCCAAACATGGGAGGTTAGTAGATAGTTCAGAGATGCAATCGATCGACGCCAAGGAATATGACGAGTGACTTTCAACCATTTAGCGTGTTGATTGAACATCGAATCAATGATGTGGATGAATGCCTCATAGCAAGAGAAAAATCCGTGGCGACCCGTCAACAGATATCCTTCTAGCCAGCCCTGGCACATCTGCTCACTCAGAACTTCTATCACCCGACCATCAGGAGAAAGATGGTCATCAGTCGGCAAAATTTCAGCCGTAGAAACGCGATCGATCACTTCCAGGATTGCATTCCATCGATTTGAGTTGTTTTCATCGGGACTCATAACTCGAAAATTCTGGCGATCGAGGTTCAGTTTCATCACATCGCGCAAGAACTGTCCCATGATTCGAGTTGATTCTGCTGTTGTTGTGCCAGGGTTTGGAACTTCAACGGCGTAGTCTCGGAAGTTCGGCAATTTCAGATCTTTGAGGAGCAATCCCCCATTGGCATGAGGATTAGCCCCCATGCGGCGATCGCCTTGAGGCGCAAGTTCTGCCAGTTCCTCAATCAGTTTGCCAGTCTGGTCAAACAGTTTTTCAGGTTGATAGCTTCGCAGCCAGTCTTCTAGAAGTTTGAGATGCTCAGGTTGACTTGCCAACTCAGCCAAAGGAACTTGGTGCGATCGGAACGTATTTTCGACAGGAATACCATCGACTATTTTGGGACCTGTCCAGCCTTTGGGGGTGCGTAGAATTAACATGGGATGGCGAGGACGTTTAGAGAAGCCATTGATGCGGGCATCCTGCTGAATCGTTTTGATTTCGGCAACGATCGTATCCAGCGTCCCTGCTAACAGTTGATGTACCGTTTCAGGATCATCTCCCTCCACAAAATACGGTTTATAGCCATATCCCACAAATAGAGCCTCTAGTTCCTCTTGGTCGAGCCGCGCCAGAATCGTTGGATTGGCGATCTTGTAGCCGTTCAGGTGCAAGATCGGTAGAACTGCGCCATCACGGGCTGGATTGAGGAACTTGTTAGAATGCCAACTGGTTGCCAGTGCTCCTGTTTCAGCTTCACCGTCTCCCACAACACAGCAAACCAGCAAATCAGGATTATCAAACGCAGCACCATAAGCATGAAGCAAGGCATAGCCCAGTTCACCACCCTCGTGAATAGAGCCAGGTGTTTCAGGAGCAACATGGCTGGGAATGCCTCCAGGAAAGGAGAACTGCTTAAACAGTAGTTTCATTCCCTCAAGGTCTTGAGAAATGTTGGGGTAGAATTCGCTATAAGTACCTTCTAGGTAGGTATTGGCAACCAAACCAGGACCGCCATGCCCCGGACCTGCAACGTAGATGACGTTTAAATCATGGCGTTTAATCAATCGATTGAAATGCACATAAATTAGATTCAGTCCAGGCGTTGTTCCCCAATGTCCCAGGAGTCTGGGTTTAACGTGTTCCAATTTGAGCGGTTCACGCAAGAGCGGATTATCGAGAAGATAGATTTGTCCAACTGAAAGATAGTTCGCTGCTTGCCAGTAAGCCTGCATTTTACGCAGTTCTTCTGCGGTAAGGGAAGCGGTCTGTTTTACAGGAATGACTGTCATAATTTATTGAGAGTAATAAACGACTGTGATGAAGATGAAAGCAGTTGTCTGGAGGAATGGTCTAGCTCAACTAGAGTGTTTCAGCCATTTCACGATAGATAGGCATTCGTGACGTATTGTTGTACCATTCGGTGCGTGTTAAAAAACGAAGCATTCAAAGCGATCGAATGCCGCATTACATCTACCCAGCGTTCACGTTCTCGATAGAATAGTGGCACAATGACGTTCTTCAATTTTTGATACAAATCCTCTGCATCCTCACGATTCAAGTCTTCTGAGGGATTGATTGCTGACCCTTTTGCACCAATTGACCAACCTGTGATTCCCTCAATGTGCCCTTCGATCCACCAGCCGTCGAGAATACTAAAGCTTGGAACACCATTATGAGCAGCTTTCATGCCAGACGTTCCAGAAGCTTTGAGCGGTCTTTGCGGTGTGTTGAGCCAAAGATCAACGCCAGATACCAGGAATTTAGCGAGATCCATATCGTAGTTTTCTAGAAAAACCACTGGGATGCGATCGCGCAGTTGACGCGAAACGTTGAAGATATGTTGAATTAACTCTTTACCTGCTTTGTCTTTAGGATGGGCTTTCCCAGCAAATACAAACTGTAAGGAACCTACCTCTTGAGCAATGTCTAACAATCGATCGAGATTAGAGAAAACTAAATCTGCCCGTTTGTATTGAGTTGCGCGACGGGCAAAGCCAATCGTGAGAGTATCTGGGAACAATGAATAATCTGTGTGTTGTTGAATATAGTCCAGTAGTTGTGCTTTCGCCGTTCGGTGGGCAGTCCAGATATCAGGTTGAGGAATGTCGATCGCGTGTCTCAGCATGGATGGATCATTGCTCCAGCCCGGAATATAGCGATCGTAGAGCGCTCGAAAACTATCGCACGTCCATGTCCAGGAGTGAACGCCGTTCGTAATATGGTGAATCGGATAGCCAGGAAACATGGCTTGCGAGACTTCTTCATGCCGCTTTGCGACTCCGTTTACGTAATGACTCAGATTGAGTCCCAGTAAGGTCATATTCAGTCGATCGCGTCCTCCCAACATTTGCAGTACCTCGAATGGCACCAATTGACCCAATTCATGCTGGACTAAACCATAGTCAAACTGATCGTGTCCTGCGGGGACAGGGGTATGCGTCGTGAAGACACACTGGTTACGGATGTTGCTAAAATCCCAAGTTTCACTGGCTTGTCCATTCCGTTCCCTCAACATTGCAATGACCAGTAAACTAGCGTGTCCTTCATTCATGTGAAATCGTTCAATGCCTGTGTAGCCCAGCGTCTGAAGCATCTTGATTCCACCGACTCCTAGAACAACTTCTTGAGCTAGTCGATAGCGTTCATCCCCACCATAAAGAAAATCTGTTAATCCTCGATCGTCGTTGGTGTTGCCTTCCATATCGGTATCGAGCAAGATTAGGGGAACGCTGTAACCATTGAGTCCTACAATGTCATACTGCCAAGCTCGAACATTGACGCTGCGTTGCTCAAGCTTGATCGAGACCACTTCAGGCAACAGGCGAAGGAAGCGATCGGGGTTCCAACTCACCGGACGTTCTTGCTGCTCCCCCCACGCGGTTAATGCCTGATCAAAATAACCTTTACGGTAAAGTAAGCTGACTCCGATCGCAGGAACCCGCAAATCAGCTAGAGATTTCAACGTATCGCCTGCCAAAACACCCAATCCTCCACTATAAGTAGGCATCGTTGATCCGATCGCAACTTCCATTGAGAAGTAGGCAACTCGTCTACTAGTTTTTGCTTCATTGATCTGAGCGGTCGTGAGCGTCGTAAGATAAAGGTCTGGATGCTCAAAGAATTTAGTTTGGCAGAACTCTGAGCAGAAATGAAGGGTGCGATCGCGGTAAGAAGCGGTTATTGCTTGTTCTGCTTGAACAGTCATGCCACAAACCGGATCTTTTAAAATAGCGTTCATCCTACGTTTCCTCTACTTGCTAGCGGAGCAGTGTAAACAAAACCTGTACAAGGCTTGCTTAATGAAGCGTTTCCCAGGTAATTCTGAATCGGAATCCATGTCATCCACTTTTCTTTGCTTGCAATTTCTCCGAGCGATTGATTCATAAAGTCACTGAGTAAAGTTGAAAGCACCGAAGTTTCTGATGTAGGGGATTTGAGATCTAGAATGATCCATCGTTTTCCGGGTGCGAGTGCTGCACAACCATCCCCAACAATTTGCTCAAATTGGTAAAGTAACGGGATGACAAAGGTTGAGAAAATTCCATCAACCTGATTTGGAAAACGGAACAAACCACTTCTGCTATCAACTAGTTCAACATTCGACCAATCTTCAGTTTGTACTCGCTGCCATGCTTGTTTTAACATCACGGTGGCACTTTCCACACCAATTATTTTTCCTTGAGATCCTACAGCTTCTTGAAATAGAGGAAAGTTCAAACCTGTACCACACCCTAAATCAACAACTGTGTCTCCGAGTTTTAGCGAAAGCACCTGAGCCGCTTGCCTGCGGTATACCCAACTCTCGATCGCGATATTGCTACGTAATTGTGCAGTAACATCGTCATAAGCAAGATGTGCTTGATAAAGCTGAATTAATTCTTTCTGAACGCTGATGGTGTCTCCCTCTTGCTCAACTAACTTCATTGTGTGACCTCCAGCTAGAAAAGTTGTGAGTTACATTACTCATTGGTTGCGTCACGTAAATTCCCAACCCGAATGGATAGAGCAAGCGTTTGATCGCCCCGACGAGCTTTGACCTGTAAGGTTTGACCAACCTGGCTTTTTGCTAGCACTTGCTGTATTTGTTCTGCCTTAGTAATGGGCTGTCCATTCAGTTCAACAAAAACATCTCCAGGGCGTACCCCTGCGGTTGCTGCTGGTGCGTTTGGCTGTACTTGTATAACTAGTACTCCAGCAACCTCTGGTATTTGAAACGGTAGATCCGATCGTCGATTGTTCATTTGAGCAATTTCTGGTGTGATGGTTGCCATCTGAACTCCCAGATAGGGATACGGAACACTTTTTCCATCGGCAAGGAGCGGTTGAACAGCTTTTACGGTATTGATAGGAATTGCAAATCCGATTCCTTGTGCATCAGAGCGAATCGCAGTATTGATTCCAATGACTTCTCCGGCTTTATTGAGCAAGGGACCACCAGAATTTCCCGGATTAATTGCAGCATCGGTTTGAATAAAATCTAATCGTTTTTCTGGAATGCCAACCTGATTGCTCGATCGACTCAAATTGCTGACGATTCCCAGGGTTACGGTGTTGTTTAAACCAAGTGGGTTGCCGACCGTGATCGCCCAGTCTCCAACCTCTACTTGATCAGAACTTCCTAATGGCACAACGGGTAACTCTTGACCTTTTGGATCGATTTTGACGACTGCTAGATCCATCAACTCATCTGTGCCTCGCACTGTTCCTTGAAAAGTTCGCCCATCAATCAAGGTTACAGTGACTTTATCTGCGCCTTTGACGACATGAGCATTGGTCAGAAGAATGCCATTACGATCGACAATAAATCCAGAGCCAATGCCCCGTCGTAATTCCCGTTGCTGAGGCATTGGAGCATTATCCATGCCAAAAAAGCGGCGCAGAATCGGATTCTCTAACGCTGGATCTTTCGATAGCTGGATCACTTGTTCTGTATCGATGCGGACAACGGCTGGTTCTACTTTTTTGGCTGCTACCGCAACAAAATCGCCATCTCCGCCTCTACCCGTGACATTGAGCCGATGGTTGATAGCAGTCATGTTAGGAGATTGAGCAGTAGATTGTGCAGAATTACTAGGATTGGAAATTGACGATCGCTGACTGACAACTGCAACCCCAGCACCAACTAAACCCGCTAATCCGTAACCTAGAATTTGCGACCAAGCAAACCGTGATTGTTTTGTCATCGTCTAACTCTCCTAACGGTTAACAACTTCTACGATGATGAGAACCACTGCGTCGATCGCTAGAAAACGGTGAGCAGTACTCCATATCTTCAACGGGTTGGAATGATCCCACTAACAGTTTTCGTTTGAACTCTCCGCCTCTAGGAACTGCTTCGGCTGAGATTTCTAATGTGAATTCTTGGAACGTGCGAAGATGGCGATTTGCGATCGTGACTGGATGTTTCACAACATAGATGGGTGCCCAAGGACAGCAGTAGTAGTGTCCTATGCGATCTCCAAATCGATCAGTGGCATAGTCAATATCGTGTCGTTCTAAAGCCCCATTGATGTCTGCTTGAATCGCCAATGTTTTTTCTGGTTCGGGATCGTACTTCCAAATTAGTGCGATCGCCGCCTCAGTATCATTTGGACGATTTGGATCGTCTCGAACGACAGGATCAGTTAAACACCAACGATCAAAGCCTGCCTCTTCGGGAAGCGGTAAACGAGAAGTCTGTCCAGAAAATGCTGCTTTGCTGGCTTGAGTGGAATACCTACGATCTAGCAGTTGCGGCATTGCTAACATTTGCCCAAGCCGATAGTACTGCTCCAAGGCTGTTCTAGCGTGTTGCTCAACTTTTTCATGCACAACTTGAGCAAGCTTAGGTGCCCAGAGTTGCTCGGCATATTCTGCTTCACTCGTGGCGCTGGCTAACAGTTGGTGAATTTGGTTCAGAGCGGTTTCATGTTCAGAGGCGATCGTATCCGATTCAAACCCTGCGATCGCTGCCTCAGTATGAGTTCGGATCAGTTTCGTCGCACTAATCATGCCATCCAAATGTGAATTTGGACAGGGCTTTTCTTCTCCCCAGACTGGTAGATCGGCGGGGAGTGGAACATCGAGCCGATAGGTGGGATTGTTACTTGCTTGGTGTGCCCGACTTAACCATTTTCCAACCTGGTTATAAAAGTTAAGTGCTTGTTCTGCGGTCATTGGTGGAACATATCCGATCGTCGCGGGGTCAGCACGATAGTCCGCTTGCAAAAGCTGATCCCCCACACTTTGCAACACAAACGCATTCCAAGCGCAAAGAAATTGTGTCTGAGTTGCCGTATCGAACTGCCAGGGATTTAAGCCCTGAATTTTGAGCGATAAGCGATGGTCTTCAACTTGCTTCAGGAGATCGTAAACGGCATTGCCTGCACGCTGATAGGCTTCAAGAGTGTCGGCAGGAACCTCTCCTTGGATTAAAGCAAGGAATCTATTTAAAAATCGCGGTTGTTCTGCCATTTTTACTTAAACTATTTAGTAAAATGAATGACTCATTGAGATGAAAAGATCAAAGCCAGAAGAATGATGACAGCAATTAAGAAAACTGCTGCCAAAAGGAGAAATGCAAGAACGCTGGACAACGCTTCTAAACTTTTGCGGGAACAGATCTCGCTCGAATTGGCGATTGATCAGCCAACACAGAACAGGGAGCATTTTGAATCACATAACTGCTGACACTGCCAAGCAATGCTTTCTCCCAACCTGAAAGCCCGCGCTGACCAATCACAATCAGATCCGCCTCCCAATTCCGGGCTTCTTCGCAGATTGTCTGACTTGGTTTTCCACTCGGTTGAGCAAACTCAGCTTGAACCCCCTCGGTTGTTGCTATCTGTACGAGCGATCGCAACCGCTCTAAACATTTCTGAGAATATTGCTCCCATCCAATTTGTCCATGTTCTGTGGCTTCATCATCCGTGCCTGGATAGTAGTAGGTGCCTAACAGTCCTGATGTATCTGGGCAACCTTCTTCGTCTGGACATAGAACGTGCAAGATTTTCAGATTTGCACCTGTTGCCTTTGCAAGTGCTAAAGCGGTTTCAAAAACGTGCCGACCTGCTTTTGACATCTCGATCGCAACGAGAATTCTACTAAACATAGATTCCTCCTACCGTCTAAAGTGCGTTTCTAAGGCTAATGATGATGGACTTGAGCAATGTGAGGTGCTTCAGGAGTAGATTGTAAAAGGGGCTGAACCGTTAGAACCGAGCAGGGTGCATGGTGAATCACATAGTTGCTCACACTTCCTAAAATCATTTCCTTCCATCCCGAAAGCCCACGTCGTCCAATGATAATTAAGTCTGCTTGCCAATTTCGGGCAACGTCGCAAATCACATGACCTGGATCGCCAAAACTTTGTGTGATCTCTGTTTCGACTCCTGCTTGGGTTGCAATCGCTTGCTGAGATCGGAGCAAATCTAAGCCTTGCTGGTTGATCGCTTCTACTTCTTGTTCATAGCGTTCCAGAATGGTTTGGTTTGCTTCTTGATAGATGCTATCAACCATAGGATAAACAGGCGGATCTGGATAGCCTGAATAGAAAGGAGACGCAACATTTAGCAACATTAACTGAGCATCGATTGGTTTTGCAATTGTGATGGCTTTTTCCATCAATTGCTCACCCAGATCAGACTGATCGATCGCAACAAGAATTTTGTAAAACATAATCACCTCTTGAATCTAAGGTTATCGATCGCTAGAAGCTTCTTGGAGAGCTTGATGAGACTTTGCTAATGCTGCCTGCAATTCTGCTTCATCATGCTTTGAGAGTGAAGTCCGGATTACTTTTCCTTCAAACTTGCTCAAGTCTTCCAGAACTTTGTCCGGAGTAGATTTCCGTACCAGAATGAATAGAGCAGAGGTTCCAGGTTCGATTGTCTCACCGATTTCACGAATAAAGTTGTCATCAATCCCAATGTCGGTCAGTGCCCCAGAAATTGCTCCAACGGTTGCTCCAAGTGCCCAGCCTAACAAAGGGTTGAAAAACAGAAATCCGAATAGGAGTCCCCAGAAGCCACCGCTCAACACCCCAGAAGCCACAAGTTCTTGAGTTTGTTTGATCTTGACTTTGCCTTGTTGATTTCTCACCACAACAGCAGCATCTTCTAGATCAATCAAGTATTCGAGTTCGAGTTTTCGCAGATCAATGAGAACTTCATCTGCTTTGAATTCATCTTTAAAGCCAATCACGATTAAATCACTCATGGGTCTTCCTATTCGTTGTGCATCGTGTTTTTAAGCGAACTATCTGGTTGAGAATGAATTGTAGAAGCGGGCTACGAGGGCAGCATATAACGCAGGCGCGATCAACCAAAACAGCAGACCCGCCACAAAGCTTCCGAAGTTCACCGTTCGCATGATTCCGCTCAGATCAGCGTGCAGAATATAGCTAAAAAATCGCATTGCTGCTTGGGGAGCCAGCGCAATGAAGAGAATGCAGAGCAGATAGGCAAAACCTGTAGCAACTCCGACAGCAAATGCTAGCGATCGAACTCTCAGTCTTGTACTCGTGTTACGAGTGAGATGGCGTTCTTCATGGTCATACGTGTGCATTGTCATATCAACCTCCCATATCGTTAAACTATCATGCAAAAACTATGATGTCGTGCGACTTCTAGATCTTCCCCAGCGTGGGAAAAAGCCTGGTGTATTTGCCATATAACGGCTGTATTCGTCTCCAAATTCTGCGCGTGCTTCTCGCTCTTCTTGCCGTGCTAGTCGGACATACATTACCACTAAAATGGGAAACATGATGAGCGTGATGATGGTGGGCCATTGAATTAAGAAGCCCAGCATAATTGTGATGAACGCCACATATTGCGGATGGCGAATCACTGCATAAGGACCTGATGTGGCTAATGTATGGCTGCGCTGGGCTTTGTAGAGAACTTCCCAAGCCGATCCCAACACAATTAAGCCACCCACAATAAAAATATTACTGAGCCAGTGAATCGGATTGAGGTGAGGATCACCCTTCATACCGAGAACTGTCCACCACAGATGTCCGGTGTCATGACCGAGCAAATTCATTCCTGGAAATCGATTTTGCAGCCAACCCGATAGCAGGTAAATTGTGAGCGGAATCCCATACATCTCTGTGAATAGCGCAACAATGAAGGCAGAAAATGCTCCAAACGATCGCCAATCACGCGCAGTTTTGGGCTTCGTGAAACTAAAGGCGAACACAATGAAAATGAGTGAATTGATTAGGACTAATCCCCATAGTCCATAAGCGGGCATCGTATTCATCAGTTGAACCTCATTGACAGTAAAGTTGAGCAGAATGA